>CAZVSL010000223.1:1217-9387 GCA_964629935.1 uncultured Calditrichaceae bacterium
TCGACCGCGCGCGCCTCGGCCGCCCAGTGGCGCGCGTGCACGCGGCCGCTGCGCGGGTTGTGAAACGCAAGGAATTCATGGAGATCAATCAGGCAGCTCTGAAACGGGGTATGGAGCACGTGCAGCAGCTTATGGAAAATGAGGAAAGTGTAGCTTGAATCACAGAACATAGTAGACCAAACTCAAGTGGAATCAGCATTCAGACGATATGTGGGCAACCGAACAATTACGATCTCATTCTAAGAACATGGACTTGTTACAATTACAGCCCGACATCATATATGGCCCGGTGCGGTCAAGAAGATTGGGGCTCTCCCTGGGCCTAAACTTGTTGCCGCTTTCGTACAAGTTGTGCTCCATGAACTGCCATTACTGCCAGTACGGCTGGACTGCCCGCCTCACCAATGAAGCAACAGATTGCCGTGACCTGCCGTCGCCAGCGGCCGTGACGCATGCCGTCGAAGAGGTGCTGCAAGCAGGGCAAGCCTTTGATTATCTCACCTTTTCCGGAAATGGCGAGCCGACTTTGCACCCGGACTTCCCCCGGATCGTCGATGCTATCGTTAAGCTAAGAACAGCGCACCAGGCAAAGTTCAAACTGGCCTTGCTTTCCAATGGCACCACGGCGGGCAAACAGGAGCTGCAGGAGACGCTTGGCAAGATCGACCTGCCGATTATGAAGCTCGACGCAGGAAATGCGCGCATGTTCAAGAAGATAAATCATCCCGCTCGTCTGGTTCGATACGAAGACGTCATACGAGGGCTGCGTTCTTTGCAGGGCATCGTCATTCAAACCATGTTCGTACGCGGCAGCGTCGACAACAGTACAGACGATGAAGTCGCCGCCTGGATCGACCGTCTGCGGGAGATCGAGCCGCTTTGGGTGCAGATGTACAGCCTGGACCGCGGCACAGCCGACCACCGACTCAAACAAGTGCCGCGCGCGCGGCTGGAGCAAATCGCAGCTCGTGCAAGCCTTGCCACCGGCCTGAAAATAGATGTTTTTTGAATAGAACTACTGTCATTTATTCTATGAGGAAAGTCCAATGGCTGCTACAGAAACCAACGACAAATTGCTGACCGTCCTTGATTTTCAAAGAAAGGGCGAGAGCTGGGATGCTATGAAGCATCTCAAGGATTTGATTCAGGCGCATCCTGAAAATGCGTTCTACCACAAACTGCTCGGCAATATCTACTTCCACATGGGATTGTTGGACTGGGCGATCGAGTTCTATCAAAAGGCTATCGAGGTTAACTGTGACTACATCGATGCGCGCTATGATCTTGGCGTGGCCTACTATCACCGCGGTCGCGTCAGTCAGGCGGTCGCCGAATATCGCACGGTGCTGGATCTGGATCCGAACTATCATGCCGCCCACTATCGCATCGGCATCTGCTATCACCACCTGATGGACTACGACAAAGCTATCCACCATCTGCTTGAATCGACTGTCATCACCCCGGAGTACGTTATGGCGCACTACCATCTGGGCGTTATCTACTATAAGCAGGGTGAATATGACAAAGCCGTGCTCGAGTTCAAGCGTGTGCTGGAGGAAAATCCGGAGGATTTGGCCAGTGCAAATTATATCGAGCAGATTGAATCGAAGATGGAAGGTGTTAGCTAAGTTGGCTCTGACTGTCTATCGCGCCGAGTTGGCTTAGTCCACTCTCATTTTTAGGTGCGAAACGCTCGTCCTATTGTCTGACTCAAGAAAGCGGCTGAGTGCGCTTAGCCGCTCGCTGTGCATTTTCATTACCTGCTGAAACCTGTCATACCATGCAAGTTCTTGCCGGTGAGACATCTATGTCACATGTGCGACACAGAGTTGAACCCTCGGATTAACTCTATAATTATTTTACCCTTAAATTTGAATTCGTCTGCGGGTGTGACATGGCTGTCGCAGTTGCAAGCGATTATCGGGCGATATATCCAATTTTGCTGTATAGACTAAGCTGTTGTGTTATTTAATCTTAAAGCGCTATTGTTATCTATGGTATGGTTATTGTGATATAAATACCGTTAGACCGGAGATTCTGAACGATGGCAAGCATACTCGTCTTATGTCAGGATTCAAACTGTTACGACGAGCTGAGCAAAGGCTTTTCTGAAGCAGATGAGGATATAGACGTTACCCGAGTTGAGTCAGAAGGGCCCTTCTTGCTGGAATTGCTCGAACAGGACTACGATGCTGCCCTTCTTGATCTGGAGCATTCTAAACTCGGGGGCCTCAATGCAGTAAGAATCACTCGGAGAATCAGGCCCAAGCTGCCGCTGCTCGTGCTGTCGCACGATGCCTCCAAAACATTGGGCGGGCAGGTTTTGCAGGAAGGCGTGGCCTACTACGAAATAAAGCCGGTCGATCCCACGGCAATCAAAAATGCGCTGGTCAGAACTCTGAACTGAGCGCCTGCAACTCTGTGATCGGCTGAGTCTACAGAAAGGAGAGGGAAGGATGGAAAATCGTTGTCTTAGCGGAACGTTGAGCGTTCCGTTGGTCTCGCTGCAAGGCTCCCGGCTCAGAATGCGGCCGTTTGTCACACCGACGTCACTCTTTCCTATATTAACTCAATCCGGGCGATTCTCAAGAACAGTAATAAAATGTTTGTAGATTGTCATTATTGAGAAAATAGTGTGGTGCGTACACGGCTCAGGTCAAGGGAGGAGTGTTGATTATAAATTTAACAATAATAGAATTTTATAACTGCAATGAACACTGATGTCGTAAGGTTGGCATTGAATTTGACACTGTCTGTACATTCAGATAAGCAAACCCGGAAACCAAGGCAATGAAGCGAACACCTCAAATAGCTTTCGCGCTGCTCTGCGCATTTTTACTCGCCTTCGGATGCAGCGAGCTCGATGAACCCGTAGAAGCGAATCTTGAACCTGAACTTTCCGTGCACCCGCAAGGCTGGGGCCTGCCGCCGGGCGATCCCAATTTTCACGGCACTTTTTTGAGCGCGAGGCAGTGGGACCTTGCCGGCTGCCGCGAGTGCCACGGTGAGGATTACGCCGGCGGCATTTCGAACAGCTCGTGCTTGCCGTGCCACGAACAGACGCCCGAGGACTGCACCGTCTGCCATGGCGGCGCCGATAACCTGACCGGCGCCCCCCCTGAGGACCTGGCCGGCAACACCGCAACCGACGCCCGCGGCGTGGGCGCTCATACTGTCCATTTGCAGGGCGGTGAATTAGCCGATGGCTTTGATTGTTCGAGTTGCCACATTGTGCCCGCCTTTGATGCACCCGAGCACATCGATGCCAACTTACCTGCCGAACTGAATTTTGCCGGCCTTGCGCTGGCAGACACCGCCATGCCCGCCTGGAATACAAGCTCGCTTTCATGCGCGGATTCTTATTGTCACGGCAACTGGAGCCTGAGCAGGTCTGAATCACAACGCATGAATTTTTATGTCGAGAATCAGATGCGCGGAAACAACGCGTCACCGGTCTGGACTGATCCCGAAACTGCCGAATGCGGTACGTGTCACGATCTGCCGCCCGCCGGGCATACCCCGTTTCCGGTTGAGCAGTGTGCCAACTGCCACCGCCTGGTTGTGGATTCTGAACTAAACATAATCGATAAGACAAAGCACGTTAACGGCATGATCAACGTGTTTGGAACTGAAGAACCCATCTTCTAAACCTATTTTGGAGGTTAGCAAAATGAGATCACTTTACACGATCGCCATGATAGTCGTCCTTCTGGTGGCTTTTTCTTATGTATCAGCACCGGCGCAGGAAAAAGCAGATAGCAAACAATTCAAGTATGGCGGGGTCGCAACTTGCAAGGCGTGTCACCTTACCAAGAAAAGTGGAGCTCAGTACAAAATTTGGCAAAAGAGTCCGCATTCTAATGCATTCGAGACCCTGAAATCCGAACAATCCATGGCCATCGCCAAGAAAATGGGTATCGAAGACCCAACTGCCTCTGGCAAATGTCTGAAGTGCCATGTCACAGCGTATGGTGTTGATGACAAGCTGAAAGGACCGAAACTGGCGATGGACGAGGGCGTGGGCTGTGAATCCTGCCACGGTCCCGGCTCCGAATACAAAGGCAGAAAAGTGATGAAGGATATTTACGAAGGCAAAGTCGACGGCGCCAAATTTGGTCTGATCGAGCCCACTGAAGAAGTGTGCGTGACGTGCCATAATGAAGAAAGCCCGACCTTCAAGGGATTCAAGTATGCAGAAGCGGTTGAGAAAATATCACATCCGGTACCAAAAGAATAGGGTTATTCTTCCTTGATGATTATTCATGACTTTGCTTCTTTTTCACAACTCAGCCTGATGTTAAAACTATCAGGTTGAGTTTGGAAAAGATTCTCAGCCAATGGGATTCATTCTGTCTGAGAATTTCATGAACAGGATTAACTTTCTTTAATTCCACTAAGCAGAAGAGGCCTGGATGGTATCTCAGAAACCAAGCTCAGATCAAGCGCAAGATGCAAATGCACAAGATAAGGGTATGCCACGCAGAAGTTTTGTGAATCTCGTGCTCGGCGGTGGTCTTCTGACGACTTTGGGTTCGATACTACTGCCTCTTGTAAATTTTATGATACCTCCTAAAGTCCAGGAGGCTATCCAGAATAGCGTTGTTGCTGCCAAAGTTGGGGAACTTAAACCCAACTCAGGAAAGGTATTTCGTTTTGGCAGCAAGCCCGGTATTCTGATCTACACTTCAGGCGGCGACTATGTCGCTTTTTCAGCGATTTGCACCCATCTAGATTGTACCGTTCAGTATCGGGAAGATTTTAAACACATCTGGTGTGCTTGTCATAACGGCCACTTTGATCTGACAGGCAAAAACATCTCCGGACCACCTCCACGCCCGCTCGAAGCATACAAAGTCGATATTCGCGGTGAAGATGTTGTCGTATCACGTAGCGCATAACTTTCTTGAAGTGAACTAACAAGACAGAACAATTGATGGCGAATATGCAATCAAAAGTCTCTGCTCCGCCGGAGAAAGCGAGGACCAAAAACTCACTGATAAGTTGGCTCGGTGAGCGTTACGATTTATCTTATCTGGAGCATTTCATCAAGAAGAAAGAAGTGCCGGTATACCGCCACACAATTTGGTACTACTTCGGCGGCATAACCTTGTTCTTTTTTGTGATTCAGGTGGTTACGGGGATATTGCTCCTTTTGTATTATCGACCTACGGCTGAAGCGGCGTTTGAAAGCGTGCAATTCATCATGACCGAAGTGCGATTTGGCTGGCTGATCCGGTCGATTCACAGTTGGTCTGCAAATTTGATGATCGCTGCTGCTTTCATTCATTTGTTTAGTGTTTTCTTTTTGAGGGCCTACCGCAAACCAAGAGAACTAACGTGGGTAAGTGGTGCGGTTCTGTTCTTCTTGTCTCTTGGCTTCGGTTTTTCCGGTTATTTGCTGCCGTGGAATGAGCTGGCGTTTTTTGCGACCAAGGTGGGAACTGAAATCGTTGCGGTTGTGCCATTCGTGGGCGACTTTCTCTTGCGATTTCTGCGCGGCGGTGAAGATGTGACCGGGGCGACGTTGACACGATTCTTTGGTTTTCATGTAGCGGTGCTGCCAATGGTTAGCACGCTTCTTCTGGTATTCCATGTCTGGGCAGTACAAAAGCAGGGCATGAGTGTGACTCCGGAGGTGGAGCAGAAACGCAACCGGCTGACCACGATGCCTTTCTTTCCAAATTTTTTGCTTCGGGACGTGCTCGGCTGGATTTTGGCACTTGGAGCTTTAGCGGCGATCGCGGCATTATTCCCCTGGGAGTTAGGAGTAAAGGCTGACCCTTTTGCGCCAGCGCCAGCGGGCATAAAACCGGAGTGGTACTTTGTGTTCATGTTCCAGACCCTCAAATTCATTCCTGCTCAGGTTCTGTTCCTGGATGGAGAAATGTTGGGTGTGCTGGCGTTCGGTCTAGTTGGCTTGTTGTTCGTGTTGGTTCCCTTTCTTGATCGCAAGGCCAAAATGGGAGAAACCAGCAGAATCTTTACCGCTCTTGGGATTGTGGCGATCGTCTATATTCTGGTAATGACGGTCATTTCTTATATTGTTCCACAGACGTTCTAATCGGCTGAAATTATGAAAATAACGCTTGCTGCGATTTCGTGTCTTCTTTTCTTGAGCAACCCTCTCCTGAGTCAGGAAGGCTCCTCCGAAAAACGGAGCAGTTGCGTTGTCTGCCATCTTGAGATGGGAGATGACCTGGCCGCACCGGTTGAGGGCATGAAAGAGGACGTACATAGTCAGCAGGGACTTTCATGTCACGATTGTCACGGCGGCGATCCGACCGTTGGCTTTGATGGCGACATGGAAGCCTCGATGGATCCGGATAAGGGTTATATCGGTGTCCCGAAACGCACGGAAATTCCACAATTCTGTGCCAGGTGCCACAGCGATCCCAGTTATATGCAACGATTTAATCCAAGGGCCAGTACTGACCAGCTCAGTGCCTACAAGACGAGTGTGCACGGAAAACTACTGTCTCAGGGAGACGCCAAAGTGGCAACATGTGTGGATTGTCATGGCGTGCACGGTATCTACGATGCTAAAGATTCACGTTCGGCCGTCTATCCGCTAAATGTGCCCTCCACTTGTGGTAGATGTCATTCTGATCCTGATTATATGGCTGGATACAGTATACCAACAGACCAGGTGGAAGACTTCAGTGTAAGCGTACATGGCACAGCGCTATTGGAACAAGGCGACCAGGCTGCGCCTGCTTGTAATGATTGCCACGGCAATCATGGTGCAACCCCGCCCGGTGCACCGTCAATTGCCTATATTTGTGGCCAATGTCACGTGAACAATAGCGAGCTGTTTTTCGAGAGTCCGCACAGGCAAGCATTTCAGGAACTCGAGCTACCAGAGTGTGAGACCTGTCACGGCAATCATGCAATCGAGCATCCGACTGATAATATGTTAGGTGCTGGCGACCACAGCATTTGTACTGATTGTCATGAGGAGGGGTCTCCCGGGCTTGAAACAGCAATCGCCATGAGAAACGAAATTGAAGCTCTCAAAAATAAGATTGCCTTTGCTGACAGCTTAGTTACCAAGGCTGAACGTGCAGGAATGCAAGTGAGCGAAGCCAAGTTTCAACTGAAGGACGCTGATGATACGCTAATAAAAAGCCGGACCATCGTGCACAGTCTTTCAGTCGCCCAAATGGAAGAAATAACCCAGAAAGGGATGGAACTCACAGAGCAAGCTTTAGAAGCCGGGCGCCATGCCCTGGCCGAATTGCAGTTTCGTCGCAAAGGTTTGGGGGTATCGCTCGTTTTTATCCTGATACTTGCAGCAGGACTTTATTTGCGAATCAAGGAAGCGGACAGGAAACATCCGCTCAAGACGCATGAAAGAGCCGAATGACACACAGAATGTGGAGTTGATTCAACTGTTTCAACTATACCAAAAACTTGACGAGCGTGTTGCTCATCTTGAACAGAGCGTCAAGCTTCTGGCAGAAGGTCAACACGCAGTGGCAGCGTCTGGTAGTCTTGCCCTGGAGGGAAACAGGAGTGATGCCACGGTATCAGACAGATCACGTGATTCCCTTGAGCTCAAAATTGGTGAATTCTGGCTGGCAAGAGCGGGCACGATTGTCTTGCTCCTCGGAATCGCATTTTTTGTGAGCTACCCGTTTCAATCGATTTCATCAACTTTCATTAGCATCATAGGATATTTGGTTGTGGCAGGTATTTTGGCAATATCACGATATTGGCGAACAAGTTACCAGTACCTGTCCGGTCTTCTCTTGGCCGGCGGCCTGACGTTGCTTTACTTCGTCACTTTGCGCTTGCATTTTCTGAATACGCAACCGGTTCTGAGTAGCAAGGCGCTGGGCCTGTTGGCAGTCGTATTGATATTAGGTGTGAATTTCTATTTTGCCACGACCAGACAGAGCGAGTTCTTAACCGGACTAACTCTGGTTCTCTGTTATGCTACGAGTATGATTAGTGACACGAGTCATTTTGCTCTCGTGTTGATTGCTTTCACATCTGCTGCAGCTTCCTATGTTATGATGCGTTTTGGCTGGTTGCGGGTATTTCTTTTGAGCATGGTTTTGACCTTTCTGGCTCATTTGCTCTGGATGCTGAATAATCCGCTGATGGGCAACCCGATGCAGGCCATCCCTGAACATCACTACAATATTGCTTATTTATTCGTCTACGGACT
>CAZVSL010000224.1:0-9372 GCA_964629935.1 uncultured Calditrichaceae bacterium
TTTAGCCTGCATTATTCACAAATCGCCACCTCCGCCACAGGATAAATCCTGCGGCTACAAGTAATTGAACCCGCCTGAAGGCGGCTTCAGCCGTCTTGCCTGAGATTAGCCTGATGGTTCAGCATAGGCTAAAAAGGCAGATTCGTGAATAAACCAGGTTAGTAAAGTAAATAGACCGGCAGGTTTGTGTGCCTGCCGCAACCTCGCGACTTCCTGCCACGACAGGTTGTATACCGTCGAGTTTACAAATCGCGCGCTCACTAAGGTTCCTGAAGAAACGCAAGAACCATTTTGTAAAATGACTGCGGCTGCTCTATCCAGGGGAAGTGGCCGCATTCCTCAATAAACTCGAGGGTTGAGTTGGGGAAGGTGTGATGAATCTGGAAGGCAGTGGATTCGCCGATCACGTCCTGTCTTCCCTGTACGACCAGAACAGGTTGCTCAAATGCTTGCAATGCGGAACGCAGATCATAGTTTATTTTTTGCAGGTTAGCCCACATCAGAGTGTTGACTGGAGAGTTATAGGCCTTCGGAGTAACGGCCTCCACTAAGGGCAGTGCATGCTTGCGGTCAAATACGTATGCCGGCAGGATGGCCCTGAGCTGTTCGTAGCTCGCCCGCTTCGGGTCGGCAGCCACCCTGGTTGAATCCGACCAATACGCCTCGGCAGCCAACTCCATCGGCAGCAGCCGCCCCCGGATGTTTGCGCCAAAATAACCGATGAAATCAAGGTTGATGCCGCCGGACCCGACTAAGACCAGGGTTTTGACTGAACCCGGATAGTCTGCGGCATACGCCATGCCTAACATCCCGCCCCATGAATGCCCGAGGACCGTAAATTTGTCGACTTCCAGATGCTGCCGCAAGGTTTCGAGGTCATCGACGGCTGCCTTTAGATTTATGGTTACAGTATCGAGAGCCGACAGTTGTGATTTACCGGTTCCCCGCTGATCCGGCAGAATAGTCCGGTAGGCTTTTCTGAGCTCTTCGGCCACCGGCAGCAGATAATCGCCTGAAAACCCCGGCCCTCCTGTCAGCAGCAAGAGGGGTTCGCCGGCGCCCATAACCCGGTAATGGAGCACGGCGCCGTCGGAGGCACTCACTTCACCCCAGGATTGTGAATAAACAGTTGGCGCCAGACAGCAAGCCATTACCCAACAAGCTATTCCGATGAGCCATTTCAAAAGATTTATCATGTTTCTTTCTCCTGTTTCGTAAGGGTGTTCATCCTGACGTGTTGACAGAATTTCTTCGAGTGTTCTTTGAGCTGCATCCTTTTGACCGGCCATTGCATGGATGATGGATAATTGAGCGAGATGTAAGCGCTGCGCTCCAATTCCACTGCCCGCCTGATCGATTGGATGGCCTCGTCGAACATCGACTTTTTTGCATACACCCGGCTAAGCTCGCGATGTGACATGACAAAATTCGGATACATCTCAATATTGTTTTGGTATTCCCGGATCGCCTTGTCATAACGCCGCGCGCAAAAGTTGATCCATGCCACATCATTATTGATAGCCGCATTCAGGGGTCGAGGGAGCGCGCTTTCGTAATCATAGCCAGCGCTTCCTGCCGGCGGTCCAGTGAAATCAAAAAACTTGCGTAATCGAAATAGGTATTTGCAAGATTGGGATTGAGCTCCAGGGATTTCTGGAAAGCTTTTTCGGCGCCCGATCATAATGTTAGTGGACTTGATGTCGCGGTGGGTGACGCCACCTTGCGAAGGTTTTCAACCTTCGCAAGGTCGATCGCGTGGATTGTGGCAATATTGGGATGTATCCGAATTTTGTAATGGAGTATCGCCTTACCGATCATGGTTTATGTCCCGGCTATTATGTTCGTAAATCAAGGCTATGATGCAATCCCGTAGGGATGAAATGTTTATGGAAAAACGCCCAACCCAAAAGCCGACAACTCCGTAGGAGTTACATTCTATAGACAATCCCCTCCTAAACCGGCCGAGCCCCGTAAACAGCACGCGGATCTTACGACCGGAACCAAATCAAATATTAAAACGGAAAAATCAAAACGACAGCCTTTTTTGAATTCGGTTTTGAATTTTGCTTTGTCATTTTGCATTTTCATATTTGAACTTTGATTTCCCAGTCTTGCCAAAAAAGCGGTCCTGAGTTTATCGAAGGATAGTAAGACTTTACGACTAAGGCACGAACGGAGTTTTAAGCCATCGTGCTCTTGTATGGTACCTCGGCTTTCTACACGACCTCCATGCCGCCTTCTACGCTTGCCCTGAGCTCAGTCGAGGGCAGGAGTTCGACAATTCTGTGGTGGAGGATTGCTTTGGCCGATCAACACCCGCTACCAGAGATCAGGAATCAGGACGGAATGTTCCTACCAGATGGTTTCAATCGCTCCCCACTCTTGGATCCGCCTGTCCGCTGTGACCAGTGGCATGGACGCGAGGTTACAGCTGGCGACGATCATCCTGTCCGCGGGATCTGCGTGCAAATTCTCCAGAAAGACGGAATGGGTGAGAATCTCCGGGGTGAGATTCAGCAATTTGATGCGGGGGAAATGCAAAGCGTCCTGAATCCACTCAGTTACATTGTCGATGCCAAGCCGTCCCTTTTTCACCAGCAAGGCGACCTCCCAACAGGAGATGGCGCTAACATGCAATGTTTCGGCTTGCTTCAATCCGGCGAGCGCCAACGCTGACAATTGGTCGTACATTCTGGCGACATAAAACACCCAGATGTGTGTGTCAATCACGACTTTCACCAATGGCCTCCCAGTCATCCTTGCCGACAGGTTCAGTGGGCTTGTGATAGAATTTTACCGAGCCGGCAAGCCTGTCTTCGATTGCCTGTCTCTCTTTCTCCGGATCGTATGGTGTGACCTTGGCAACCACACGACCGCGTTTGGTTATGAGAACCGGGATGCCTTTTGCAACTTCGTTGAGATATTTCGACAGGTTGGCTTTAAAATCCCTCACGGCGACAGCTTTCATGGCGCTCTCCAGGACATAGTTACTAATATGTAGTTATTCTGACATGATCATTCAATTGTAGTTATTTTTAACTGAAGTCACAAGCATTTTATGAGCTGCTTGCAGGCCAGCCGCAATTTGTCCGGCAATAGCCATTGCGGCTGGCAGCTTGGGGATTTCGGATTGAACGATCGTCTAAACATGTTCTTTACAGCTTTTTTGACAGGCCATCATATCTCAGTATTTGCGTAGAACAAAGACAGCACGCTTGCTTAATCAGGCTTTGCTGTCATTTGGTCCTCAGCCTCTCCTACGAAAGAGACCAGCAAGCGCTTCTCAATGAGTTCGAAGAATGGATTATATCTGAGCCGGGCAAGATCATCGCCGATGAGCAGCACCTTTTTCTCTCCTTTGGCATTGATGCCGCCCAACTTTGATTTGCGACCATAGAACGGATCATCTGGCGAAATCGGTATACAGACATGAGATAGAGCAAACACATCTTCCGGCCACTCAAGACGATTCAGTCCGTCAAATTCGCTGCCGGCATCCGAAACATTTTCGGTAAGCCGGGAATACGTGTTGACAGCAATCTGCGATTCGTATGCCTGACCATCTGCGCTTGGTTTGTTGGAAACCACCCACAATTTCGCGCTCAGATTCTTGATTTTTGCTGAATTGAGCAGGCTGTCCTTTTTGACATCCTCGCTTACTAAAGTTTCAGCCAGGCGATTTATGTCAAAAAGCAGAAGTTCGCTTTCTCTGGAAGCTATTTTCTCGAACATCTCCAGCAATTTATCAGTCTTGACCGTGGCGTCAACACGGGACTGAAAGGCATAGATTGGATTTAGCTTATCTCTGGTTGCCTTGTCTCGCGCAATTTCCTCAATTAGCTTTTCGTTCTCCTTGGTGAGCTCGTATATTTGATTTCCGGCATTCTTGGTGAAGGAATTATACTTGAAGGGGTCATACTCGGGTTTGATATCAAGCCATTTGAATTTTTTGAAGTATGGCATCCAGCTTATGATCTGGTGCCAGTCCAGGACCTCAGCAAAAGGATCTATACCTATGGCAGGAGATAGCAGGAGCAGCTTATCCGGGACGCGGTGATTCTCGACAGATGGCACTTCTAACTGCTCAGAGGACGCCTCCAGGAAATATCTCAGTGTCAGGGCGCCGCCGGTTGAGAAACCACCAACGTAGAACATACTTTCATTTCGATTTCCGAGTTTTTTCAGAACCATCCTTGCCCCAAACTTCACCGCAGAATACCAATCCTGCCATGTCACTCCCAATAACCCACCCGGAACAGTTCCGTGTCCGGGCAGGCGAAGCCCGATGACATAGAAGCCATTGTCAGAAAAAAACCTGCCGATTGCTCTCAAATGATAGGGAGAATCGGTTAAACCATGCACAAGCAATATCCCGCCTTTTACTACTTCTCCATCTGGCAAAAACTCAAAAGAGGCATTCAGATTCTCACCATCCACATAGGGCGAACTGTCGTTGTTGCGCGCATACCTATTATAAGAAGACCGCTCATTTGTGCTGACATGGTCTTGTATATCGTCGAGAAATCGGCGCTCAGCGCTTAAATACTCTGAAAAATCCTCATAGCTGACCCTGATTAGAGGATCCTCCAATTGGGGCATATCATGCCAGGCCTGTAGATCAGACATCTCTCTGGCAGAAACGCCCCGGTAAACGAGGATGGCTAAGAAGAGAATGGCTACTGAAAGCGCAACATATCCGATAATCTTGAAGATACCGGTCATCACAGACCTCCTCTCTTTATAACGGGCCAATCGAGTTTGGTCAATTAGCCTGAACTATTCACAAATCGAAGGATTACACAAACAAATCAAAGTTTCTTATGTTTCTCACGAGGAGTCTTGTCAGCCTGCTAAGTATTTGTTTGTTAACAAGATTCCTCTGAATGACACTTAATCTCGTGGGTTTATGGATAATCCAGGTCAGGTGCTAATCGCAACCCAGATCGCTGCAAGTCGCTTTTTGCAGCAAGATTGAAACAGAGTAATAGTGCAAGCCCCAAGAATCCATTAGCAGCAAGGCTTAAGTGAGAATTCTAAGACGGGGAGGCTGTCCTGGAGGGGGAATCATATACGGCGGGCAATTATGCAATTCGGATGTATAGCCATCCCGTGTCGGTTCAATTTATTCGATGAGTATATTGCTTTAACCGGTCAATTGCAACAAAAAAGCCACTACTCCGACTCAGGCGACCCATCCGACAAAGCGCTGCCGCTCTTTAAGATCATGGTGACCACTTTGGCAGTCTAACAAAAGCACGCATGCCGATGACTATTTGACCGGCCCGGCGACATTCCTGCCACCCGATCTTGAGAATAGTCCATTCCCGACGAGCAGGCCGCCGCCATATCGTGTCAGGACGGCCAATCTTACGCGCTTAAAAATCGCTGACCACGGCGCGCAGCAGGCACAACAATTCAAACAAGCCGTCAACGACGATGCGGGCCATTCGAAATCGCACGAACGCAGTTTCAGTCTCGATTCTTCGAAGTGAAACGCGGGCGCCTGCTCAGAATGCCTCAGCGAAAGAAAGATAGAACTCCGACGTACCTTCTCCAAATGCGAAGTCCAGACGCACATTGACTTTTTCCGCTGGCACAATCATGTAGCGCAGCCCAAATCCGAGCGAGTATTTGAAATCTCTGGCTTCGAACTCGCTGAGCTTATCCGCTACCTGGCCCATGCCGGCGAACCCCACCAATCCCACTCTCCGCCATACCTGCATGCGGTGCTCCAGTTGCCAAACCATCATGCTCTTGTCCCGAAAGCGGCCCTGGTAGTAGCCGCGCAGCAGGCGGTCGCCGCCCAGCATGGCCATTTTTGTAAAAGGCGGGTCGCCATCCAGCACTTCGAGATACCCTTGTAACGCCACGATGTGTTTGCGACCGAAAGACCGGTAGAATCGCGTATCCAGGAACAGACGGTTGTACTCGAATTCGCTGCCCAGCGCCTGGTCGAACCGGCTGAGTGATAGCTGGTGAAAGCCGCCGCCAGAAGGATACCAGACGTTGTCGCGGGTATCCCAATCGACCAGGAGTCCTAATCCCGAGACTCTGCTGCCTGCACTGCCGGTTATGCTGCGCCCCAGCAGGAGGCCGGTCTCTGCGACTTCCTTAATATCGAAGTCGGCGAATTGATAAAGCAGGCCGCCGTTCCAGCCGGCGGCAAGGCGGCGCTGTAGCGTAACTTCGAGTTCCAATCCTTGCGGTGTAAAATCTTCTTCATTTGCGCCTTGGGTGTCGTTGCCGATGCCATAGAATTTGCCGGGGAATTTGCTGTAATAGGCCCCGCCCAACAGATGGTACAGCTCATCTTTAAAATATAGATCAAAATCAGAGCCGGCACTGATCTGCTTCTCCTGAGTATAGAGCAAGATGGGCACGACGGCAGAGGGTCGCGAAGCCACTGTGCTACCCGGCTCACGAAAATAGAAACCCATCATGGCGCCGCCGCCGAGTTTGGTTTCCGGTGAGTGGAAAAGAAACGGCGGTACAAAGAAGCTGTTGGCCTGTTGTGTGGTTGTGTCGGGTTCGCTGCATATCACTCTTAACGTCTGCAAATATGTGAAATCATCACAACAAGCCGATGCCAATAAACGTGCCAAACTGTCGTCGTTTGGACTACACCTATTTTCAGTATTTTCAACATACAGAGATTTCTGTTATACAATCGGAAACCACCGTTTTCCTGACGTTAAGGAAAATTGCCGGATCATTCCCATTTTCGAGAAAGCGCGGCACAAGGCAGGGCAAGGCATGAGAACGCGCACCACCCCGAAGTGTCTGACATCTTTTGAACACTTTGGTTGGCATGAACATGGAATACTTGATCTCCTGCAAGATTGGTGTATCTTTGTTACCGGAACCCCTGATCATTCAGGCAAAAAAGGATGACTTTAAAACAGGAGACCATCCATTGTTATATCAAGCAAATGAAGCTCGTTACGATGCCGTGCCCTACAACCGCTGTGGCCGCAGCGGCTTGAAACTGCCCGCAATTTCGCTTGGCCTGTGGCATAACTGGGGCGACGTCGATGTTTTTGAGAATAGCCGCGCCATGGTCCGACGCGCCTTCGACCTGGGTATCACGCACTTCGACCTGGCGAACAATTATGGGCCGCCGCCTGGTTCGGCGGAGGCGAACTTTGGCCGCATCCTGCAGAATGACCTGCGACCATACCGCGATGAGCTGGTTATCTCCTCCAAAGCCGGTTGGGATATGTGGCCGGGACCCTATGGTAACTTCGGCTCGCGCAAGTATCTGGTCGCAAGCCTTGATCAAAGCCTGCAGCGTATGGGCCTGGACTACGTCGATATCTTCTACCACCACCGCCCGGACCCGGAGACGCCGCTGGCGGAGACCATGGCTGCCTTGGACTTCATCGTGCGCAGTGGGCGGGCGCTATATATCGGCGTCTCGCAATACAATCACGAGCAGACGCGCCAGGCCGCCAAAATGCTGCGCAAACTGGGAACACCGTGTCTCATTCACCAGCCGCGCTATAGCATGTTCGACCGCTGGATCGAGCCGAGACTGTTACCTTTGCTGGAAGATGAAGGCATCGGCTGCATCGTGTTTTCGCCGCTGGCACAGGGGCTGCTGACGGATAAGTACCTCGACGGCATTCCGCAAGATTCACGCGCCGCCCGCGACAGTGGCTATCTCAGTCCGGAAGCGATAACACCGGCAAAACTGGACAAAATCCGCGAGCTCAACGAGCTGGCCCGGCAGCGCGGCCAATCGCTGGCGCAGATGGCCGTGGCCTGGGTGCTGCGCAACCCGGGCGTGACTTCAGCGCTTATCGGCGCAAGCAAGATTAGTCAGATTGAAGACATCGTGGCCGCACTTGACAAGCGCGATTTTGATACACAAGCATTACAGCGCATCGATGAGATACTTGATGAGGATTGATTGAGATGTGCCTCTGGACAGGCTGGACGTCTCGTTTGTAATATTGAGTATACTTCAAATCCGCATGTTTAAGTATTGCACCATCTCATAGAACGTTGCGACCGACAACTCGCTGCGCGTATGCATTTCCAGTATGTCATGGATAACGCTCCTGAGCTTTTGGCGCGCGCCGTTCATACTCTGCTGGCCCGCAGCCGTATGCGTTTGCAGCAGATTTACAACCAGATCATCAATAGCAGCATCGACTTTTGAGAAGAATGATACTTCCCAACTCGAGCTCGCCTTGAGGTCTTTCAGAATCTGGCGCAGCTCCTTAATACGGTAATGTTGTACCACAGTAAAGTAGTCTTTCACCTGCCATTTCTGACGGTTCGACTTGTTGTGAACATAGATGGTAAACGTGTCTTCCAGAATATCGACCTGGCGGAAAGCTGTGCGGATCCGTTCGCCGGTTTCATCATCCCATGATTTGACAAGGGAGCGCAGGTTTCTTGGTAATCTGTACGCAGAGAACTCGGCAGCTTCTTGCAGCATTTTTTGAAATTGTCCGCTTTCTTTTTGCTCGATGGTTTTGAGCAACTCGGGGTTCAGCAGGAGCTTTTTTGTTATCTGATACACCTTTTCTTCCAGGTGCAGCAGATATTCATAATGCAATTTGGCGTTGAGCCACTCGCCCGGCGTTTCTATTGCAGTGCGCAAGTCCGGCAGGTCCAGGAATTCCGACAGGCGCAGATATGCGACCGCTACCTGCACCGGCGATTTTTGGGTCGCCATGTACATGCGCTGCAAGAATGCGAGACCGGCATGGTTGACGATTTCATTTATGGCCTCGGTGATAACGATCTCGCGTTTGAGCGGATGATTCTTTATCTCACGTTCGTACTTTTTCGAAAGACCTGCCGGGAAATAACGCAGGATGAAATGGTCATACCAGGGGTCCGTAAATTCATCGGACTCAAGCAACATTTGGGCGCCAAACAACTTGCCGAAGCCGACCAGGGCGCAAAGTATCGGGCGGGGTAGCGTGCGGCTGCCGTGTTCGAGCTCGTCGAGGTCCGTCTCAAACGGAATACCATCCTGGGCGCGGTCGATAATACCCTTGCGGTTCAGAAACTGAATCAGCGAGCGGATGTAGATAAACTGCGCGGACGTACGGCGCATATCGAGCGACAGGCCGAGATTGTTCTTATAATTCTGCGCCAGCACCAAATCTATCATGGCGGGCTCATACTTGCGAATGATATCCTTGCGCTGTTTTTCCGTTATCTTTTTCCGCTGCAGCAGATTGTTGAGCAGAATTTTCAAATTGACTTCATGGTCGGACATGTTGACGCCGCCGGAATTATCGATGGCATCGGTGTTGAGGCGGACGCCACGACTGGCGGCCTCGATGCGCGCTGCCTGGGTCAGGCCGAGATTGCCGCCTTCGCCGATGACTCTGGCGCGCAGCTCGGTGGCATCGA
>CAZVSL010000225.1:0-9328 GCA_964629935.1 uncultured Calditrichaceae bacterium
AAGCTAACCCACCACTACATATTGTGGTTCAACCCAGAGTTGGGAGAAGAACCATTTTTATAAACTGGAGACAGCCAGTTTTTCTCAGGTGAAAAAAATGAGCCTGCTTCGTTGAGAAGTCTTATACAGACTTCTCATGAAAAAGCTGAAAAAAAGCTACCTCGCACAGGATCTTATGGCCCACACAAAGGTAATGAATAGTCTTGCGCTTTCACCCTCCCTATATCACCGCCACTTGCTCAATAAAACTCGACCGTCGTATCGGTATGACGGCGGCGATTTCAGTGTCTGGCAAGGAAGGCTACGCCGAAAACTGAGCGATCTGGTGGGATTGCTAAGGGGCAAGAGGGTGCCTCTAAACACCCGATCACTGTGGGTTCAGCACCACAAATTAGGTACGATAGAGAAGATCGTCTTTAGCAGTGAGCCATATTCGGATGTGGTGGCGTATGTTTGTCTTCCGAAGCGCGCAGATCCGCCATATCCGTTTGTTGTTTGTTTGCAAGGTCATACGAGCGGTGCTCACAATTCCATTGCCTTGCATCAAGACGGTGATTCCAGCATGATTATCGAGGGTGACCGCGATTTTGGTTTAGGTTGTATGACCCGTGGTTTAGCCGCATTGTGCATCGAGCAGCGTTGTTTCGGGGAACGCTGTGAAAGCCTTCAACAGGATGTGTCCCAAGACAGATGTCACGACGCCGCCATGCATTCGTTGATGTTAGGTCGGACACTCATCGGCGAGCGTGTCTTCGACGTCGATCGCGGCTTAGATTATTTGCGAACGCGTAAAGATGTGGACTGGACTCGAGTCGGTGTCATGGGCAATTCCGGAGGTGGAGTAATTACGATCTACTCGGCAGCCTTGCTGCCACGGGTACAGTTCGCCATGCCTTCTTGTTCCTTCTGCACCTTTCGAGAGTCCCTGATGAGCATCTACCATTGTGCCGATAACTATGTTCCCGGCTTGCTGACTGTCGCAGAAATGGCAGATGTTATGGGACTTTTTGCGCCCAAGCCACTTGTTATCGTTGCCGGCGAAAAGGACGATATCTTCCCGATAGCCGGAGTCAGAAGAGCGTTTCGCGAACTGAAAGAGATATACAAAGCAGCCGGTGCAGAGAAGCGTTGTCATTTGGTCGTGGGTCCGGAAGGCCACCGATTCTACGCTGAGTTGGGTTGGAAGAGGATGCTCGTGGAATTAGAGTCAATTGAATAAGGAGGACAGAGTAACCCAATGCCAACAAGAGATCCATTAATCATCGCTCACGGAGCGTTTTCATCGCAATACCCCAACAACACCTTGCCCGCGATCAAGGCGGCAATCGCACTCGGGGTTGATTATGTCGAGGTAGATTTAAACCTCTCAAAGGATGGCGAGGTAATGGTCATCCACGATGACACAGTAGATCGGACAACTAACGGAGAAGGCCGGGTTAGAGACTTGACGTTAAAGCAGCTAAAGGAGCTTGATGCGGGATCATGGTTTGAGCAGAAATTTGCCGGTACGCAAATCCCGACCCTTGAGGAGATCTTGCCATTATTCGAGAATAGTCAGTCCCGGCTTTGTTTGGAGATCAAGCTTCATGATGACGGACAAGCCGACGAGGGTATTGAAAACAGGGTCGTAGACCTGGTTAAGAAGCATGGTCTGTCAGACAGGATCGTCATGACCTCATTTAGTAAAGATGTGCTGCGCCGGATTAAGTCCCTCGAACCAAGCATTCCGACATCCTATGATCCTAGTAACCAGGAGTATGAAACCTGCTCCGCACGCCAACTTTGCCTGCTGACATTGTCATGTGGGAGTCATATTTTGAGTTGTCGCGAGAAATTAATAGATGAGGATTTTATTGTGGAATCCCGCTTGCTCGGTGTCCCGATCTGGGCGTGGACAGTAAACGATACTGAACGGATGCGATATCTCGTTTCGCTTGGTGTAGATGCTATTCTTACCGACCACCCTGATCTGTTGCTTTCAATCTACAAGAGTCTGTCATAGAGACACTAAGTAAGAGAATATATTTTAAAGAGTCTGGGTTTCGGATGGCGTGCGTACCGGTTCTGCTTCTCTCTCACGTTTCAACTTCCGAAGAATTTAGAACAGGTAAAGATGCATATGCTGTTTAAGAGAACTAAAGTATTAGAATCTCAAATTGATGACTTTCTCGACGCGATAAGTCAAAGCGCACTTGTGTTTGAGGAAGGAATCCAAAGTTATCTTGAGGGTGCGCACGATACCTTCAAAAAACACATTGAGAGCGTTACGAGCCTGGAAAAGAAAGCCGATGAGCTAAGGCGCACTGTTGAGAATCACTTGTATAGACAATCGCTCATACCGGAACATCGCGGCGATGTTCTGGGCTTGCTTGAAACCCTGGATAATGTCATCGACACCGCAAAAAGGACGTTGGCAAATTTCTCGGTTGAATCTCCGGAAATTCCGGAAGAACTTAGAAAGGACTTCCTCAGTTTGACCAGAAAAGCCGCTCTGGCGACAGAGGAAATCGTGCTTGCCAGCCGCCATTTTTTTCGTGATGTCAATGCTGTAAGGGACCACCTTCATAAAGTCTATTTCTATGAAAAAGAAGCAGATAAGATCGCTGACCAGCTTAAACGCCATCTGTTTAGCCTGAGTATCGAATTGAGCCAGAAAATGCACCTGACTGCCTTTGTCCAACATGTAGATTTCCTGGCTGACCGGACCGAAGCAGTCGCAGACCGCTTATCTATTTATGCCATCAAAAGGAGCGTGTAGCAGCCGCTATGAATCCTTTCTTTCTATCCAGCGGTCTCTTCCTCGGTTGGTCGTTAGGAGCAAACGATGCAGCCAACGTGTTTGGCACTGCCGTCGGTTCTAAGATGGTGACTTTCAGGACTGCAGCCATAATTGCTAGCATTTTTATCATCTTGGGAGCAGTCGTTAGTGGTGCGGGTGCCACCGAAACGTTGGGTAGCCTGGGCACCATCCATGCTCAGGCCGGTGCGTTCGTGGTTGCTGGCTCTGCAGCGCTTAGTGTTTTCGGAATGTCCCGGCTAAAGATCCCGGTTTCGACATCTCAGGCTATAGTTGGTGCAATTGTTGGTTGGAATTTCTTTAGCGGAATCAAAACTGACCAACCCACACTGACCAAAATTGTAAGCACCTGGGTGCTGTGCCCGGTCCTTGCCGGTGGTTTTGCAGTACTTATTTTTATGGCTTTCCGGACTTTTTTCAACAGAGCGAGAATTCACCTTCTGAGACTCGATCTTTATATTCGTCTTGGGCTATTATCGGCAGGGGCATTTGGTGCCTACAGCCTGGGAGCAAACAACATTGCAAACGTGATGGGTGTGTTTATCAACGCTTCTCCTTTTAATGATCTGAGTATTTCAAAATTATTCACCTTGACCAGCAAACAACAACTCTTCTTTTTCGGAGGGATCGCTATCTCTGTTGGCGTTTTTACATATTCCAAAAAGGTGATGCAAACAGTTGGTTGGAGTCTGTTTCGGCTCTCCCCTGAAGCTGCTCTGGTCGTCGTGCTTGCACATGGCATTGTGCTTTTTCTTTTTGCCTCACAAAGGCTGGAGCAATTGCTTATTTCATACGGACTGCCAACGTTTCCGCTCGTGCCCGTTTCCAGCACGCAGGCAGTTGTCGGCGCTATTCTTGGTGTAGGTCTACTCAAAGGAGCCACGGAGATCAATTATGGTGTACTCGGGGAAATCGCAATTGGCTGGGTAGTTACACCCATAGTAGCAGGCATCACAGCGTTCTTGGCACTATTCGTTTTTCAAAATGTGTTCGAACAGAAGGTTAGTACAAACTTAGCAAAAGTCGCAGAATGTTTTTGGTGAGCATGACAAAAATATCTATGCTCGAACTGTCATCCAAGACGCCACAAAGCTCACGCCTGTGGATATTAAATTGAAAAATTAATATATTGATGGTGAAATGAAAACAGCAAAAGGTGGGACCCGAATATACATTCTGGCCGATATGGAAGGAATTTCTGGCATTCGGATGTTGGAGCAAGTTCAGCTTTATTCCCATGAGTACGAAGATGGACGAAAGCTGATGATTCAGGATATCAATGTTGCCGTCCAGAGTGCTTTCAATGCCGGCGCAAGTGAAGTTGTTGTATGCGATACTCATGCAGGCGGCGGTCAGGTGCGAATTGTGGAAATGGACCCTCGCCCACTTTATGAAACCCCCATACATGGCAATATGATGCCATCACTTGATGAGACTTTTGATGGTGTTATCCTGCTTGGCCATCATGCGCGCGCCGGAACGCTTCATGGCTTCTTAGACCACACTATGGACTCGAGTTCTTGGTTTGAGTACAGTATCAACGATGTCGTCGTGGGTGAAATAGGGATTGAGGCAGCTTATGCAGGGCATTTTGATGTCCCGGTTATTGTGGTCACTGGAGACGCGGCTACTTGTTCTGAAGCCAACTCGCTACTTGGCAAGGTAGAGTGTGCCGCGGTCAAATGGGGGCTTGGACGCAATAGGGCAAAATGTCTTTCGCTGCCGAGAGCGAAAGAGCGCATTCAGGCAGCTATACAAAATGCTCTTGCTTCAATCAAAGATTTCAAACCTTATAAACCTGACTTACCAGCAATGGTAAAACTCACGCTTTATCGCTCGGATATGGCCGAAGCCCGAATCTTCCACGGAGTTGAGCGCGTGGATGCACGCACGATCAAGAAAACCATTAGTTCGTTTCAGGAAATGCCAATCTGGTGAATGAAGTTATGAAGTATCGCTTTGAAGGAAGGCTGTCTGCAAAAGATAGCAAATGTCATATTCGACATTACCTGACTATGCCAGGTGAGGCCCATAAAATAGATATCCATTTTCGATTCGAACCACATTACGTGCAGGATATCGCAAACATGCTTACGCTAACAGTTTTTGATCCGAATGGCTTCAGAGGCGCTGGCCACCGTGGTGGCGCATCCCATAACGTGAGCATTGGAGATAGAGCGGCGACTCCTGGCTATCTTCCGGGCACATTACCAGCCGGAGAATGGCTGGTTCAAATCGATACCCATCGAATCATGCCAGGAGAGATCGTTCACTATGTTATGGATGTAGTTATTGAAGAGCAGGAAAATCTGGAGTTAGGTCTGGAGATAGGCACGTTCGTGCAATCAAATATCAAACCGCGATCGGGCCCAGCTTGGTATCGCGGCGATCTTCACAGTCATACCCATCATTCGGATGCGAGCAGCCGTAGCGTTGCTGAATTGATCCAAACAGCACGCGACCAGAGTCTTGATTTTGTATTTCTCACGGACCATAACACGACTGCTGGGCTCGATGAGATGTATGCCTCGGCTACGGACGACTTCCTGGCCGCAGGAGGCATGGAGCTGACCACCTACTGGGGACACGCCTTGTGCCTGGGAACGCGTGAATGGGTCGACTGGAGAATACGTCCGCGCACGGATCGGATCCAGCGAATTGCGAACAGCGCCCATTCTCAGCAACAGGTTTTCATCATTGCTCACCCCCAGGCGATGGGCGATCCGTTTTGTACTGGTTGCACCTGGCGCTTTGGTGAAATGATGCCTGGTAGTGCCCGGTTCGTCGAAGTCTGGAACAAGCAATGGCATAGTCATTCCAATAATGAGAGAGCGCTCTCACTTTGGTATGATTGGCTAAATCAGGGAGCGAGATTGGTCGCAACAGCCGGTTCAGACACACACAAAGCCGCAGACTATGATGCGAAGCCGGGATTCAATGTGATCTACGCAGATGAATTATCAGAGACGTCTCTGTTAAAGGCACTAAATGCTGGTCATCTTTATCTAAGTTGTGGCCCCAAGATTGTGTTCGAGGCGGAAGATGAACATGGAGGCCGCTGGATGATGGGGGATACCGTTACGCAAACTGCCGCAGTAAGGGTCGCCTGGGAAAACTGCGAGAGGGATGTAAAAGTCCGTCTGATAGCCAACGGTAGTCCTTTGAAACAGTTGGAGGCGTCTAAAAATGGCAACTATGGGTGGACTGCCAACCCTGATGAGTTTGATTGGATTTTGGTCGAGATTCGTGACGCAAACGATAAGTTGCTGGCGATCACAAATCCTCTTTTCTTACAGAGCACTCGTTCGAGAAATGGCTGATTTGCATATCGGCGTCGAATGAGCAAGTGGTTTAATCATTGATATACTACGGCTTTATAGCGTGTATAAACATATTGTCTGGGACTGGAACGGTACGATTCTTGATGATCGATGGCTCTGGGTTGAAGCGATGAACCACTTGCTGCGACAGCACAGCATCCCAGAGGTCTCAGATGAGCAATATCGAGATGACTTTTGTTTTCCGTTGAGTGCCTACTTTAAGCAAGTAGGCTTCGATTTACAAAGAGAGGCTTTTGATAGGCTGGCTTTGCAGTTCATTGAACTTTATCAGAACCGATGGCGAGAATGTGCCTTGCATGCCGACGCGCGAAACGTCTTCAACGTTTTTGCAAAGCGCGGCTTGACCCAATCCGTTTTGTCAGCAATAGAGCATGAGTTTCTAAAGGAAATGGTTCGTTTCCATGAACTGACAGCTTTTTTTAGCGGGCTACTGGGCATTGGTGATCACTTTGCGGCCAGCAAGCTTGAAAATGGCAGGCGTCACATGGAAAGGCTAAGGCTGAGACCATCAGATGTGTTATTCATTGGTGACACTGTACACGATTACGAGGTAGCAACCGATATGGGGGTGGCGTGTCTGTTAGTTGCCCATGGCCATAACTCGCGTGGCAAGTTGCAAGCAACCGGAGCTGAGGTTGTGGCCTCAATGCGTGAAATAGAATACAGACTCATTCGGTCCGGGAGTTAACGACTCATCCTGACCAGAGCAAACCAACAATAGCTTCTTGCGTCAGCAATTTTATCCGCAGTTTCGACTCTCATTGAGTGAGATTTTCTTGAGTTAGATTTATGTTAAGAGAAATCATCATAATCGAAAAAACAAGCTCAGGCTCTGTTCCCCAATGTGGTTTACGCATTTTAGTAATTGCCATTTTTCTTTGTTGCATTGCTTCGGGATGTGAAGAAAAGCAAAGTGAAGATCAGCAGAACATCTTGGTGCATGCTAACAATGTGACGATCACACCGGACGAATTCATCAAACGTTTTGAACTCACACCGCGTCCTCGTCAATTTGCTTCCTCCGATGAGGTTAAGGGAGCGGCGCTGTTGTCACTTGTAGCCGAGAAATTGCTTGCGCATGAGGGTTACAAGCGAGGATTTGATTCGGAGCCGCTGATCCAAAGACTCTTACGGGAGATCGAACGAGAGGCAGTTGTTGAGGAAGTCTATCGGCAAGAGGTCAGACATCAAGTTGAAGTTAGCGAGGCGGAGATGCGCGAGGCATATGAAGCGTCAAAGCATGTTATGCGTGTGCAATATTTTGCCGTCCATGATTCACTCGATGCGCAGCAAATAGAAGTCATGTTGAAAGGAGGGAGGGAATTCTCACAAGTTGCCCAGCTCTTCGTGCCTGATTTAATCGATGAGGACGGCAAATTGCCAACCGGGACTATGGAATGGGGCAAATCCGATGAGCGTTTGGAACATGCAGCGCTTGCACTAAGGCCCGGAGAAGTTTCAGGCCCCATCCCAATTGGCAATCAAACGTTCTTCCTATATATGGAAGACCATCTCATTGATCGCTTTCAGTCAGAGGATGATTATCAGCAACAACGTCCTCGTCTCAAGAAAGTAATAATTAATCGTAAGGAGAGTCGCGCCTTTGCGCGATATCTGAATCATTTAATGGCGGACAGTCGGGTACGTGCCGACCCGGGGGTGTACAACTGGATGGTGAATGAACTGGGGTCGTTGCTAAATATTGAAGAGCTGCGTTCTGAAAGCACCATCCTACGAGAAGAAATCGAGTGGTCCCAGGTCTCTTCAGATCTTGAAGATCAGGTAAATACGACGCTCATAACTTTCAAGAACGGCAAATTGACGGTTGGCGAGTTTCTGGAGCGATTGTGGTTCGGTTCTTATCCTCTCAACACGAAGTCAAAGTCTGACTTTCGTGCTGGTATATATCAGACCATAAAGCGCATGATTGAAGATGAGTTTATGGCCAGAGAAGGATTCAAACAGGGGTTTGACCAGCGGCCTTCGGTTCGCCAGGAGGTGAGAATCTGGAAAGAGTCGCTCGTGGCCGCCCGCATGCGCAAAGCCCTGGTCGACACAATTATGATAACCAGGGATCAGATGCAAACCCATTTTGACGCCAATAGAGAAAAATTTGCTCAACCAGAAATGGTAAAGGTACAGGAGATTCTGGTTAATGACGAAGCTCTTGCACAACGCTTGCTCCAGCAGATACGTGATGGTGCAGACATGGGAGAACTGGCCCGCCGGCACAATAAGCGCAAGCAAGGCCGTGAAAATGGTGGTATTCTGGAGTTCTCTGGGCGTAGAGCACACGGTAAATTAGGAGAAGTTGCTTTTGATGCACCGGTGGGAGAGCTCATTGGCCCCCAAGAGGTGGGACCGCATGCGTTTTCTGTTCTCAGAGTCCTGGAACGCAAACAGCGGAAAGAGCCGCCTTTTAAAGAAGTTCGAGAGGCTGTTAAAGCAGATCTGCTCAAGACCAGAAGCCAAACTGCCATTAATAGTCTTGTCGCGAGCCGCATCAAGTCGCCCTTGCAATTCGACAGGCAGGCGTTGGACACGCTTCAGGTTTCATCGATCAACTTGCTGACGCTAAAGTTAGGTTTTCCGGGCAGGCTGGCGGCTCCTATGATCCATTATATGGAGATACTGGACGAAGAACTCATCCTTGCAAAGAACGATTAATAAATGAGACAAGTTTTGGCTTGGACCAGTCACAAATTGCTTGTCATTCAGGATGAGTCCTGTTAGAAAGCAACGGATAAGCCCGCCAACAGGTCTCTTCCTGAGTGACAGCAAACATTCTGACGTTTTTGCTTAATTCCCCGTTTTGTGAACTATTCAGGTTAACAGACTAACCAGCATGAATATTCTCAAGCCACCCGTCACTATTAAAGACATCGCCCGGAAGTTCAATTGTTCACCTTCAACCGTTTCTCGAGCTTTGAACAATGATCCGTCGACGAATGAGCTTACCAGGCTCCACATCCAACAGTTTGCTAAGGACGTCGGATACCAGCGAAATTCAGTTTCATTGAGCCTCTTGAATAGACACACAAATTCTATTGGCATAATCGTTCCTCACATGGTTGGATGCTTCTATCCCGCCCTCATTGACGGTATCGAATCGATATTGGAAGGAAGCGGCTACACGATCACGATGTTTCAATCCAGAGAATCTTATAAGACCGAGATGGCGGGAGTAGAG
>CAZVSL010000226.1:0-3715 GCA_964629935.1 uncultured Calditrichaceae bacterium
CGACGGCGCGCTGCAGCACAATATCAAGTTACCCGACATCGGCTCCATGGGCGGCATGCGCGATCAGCGCGACGGCAGCAAAGCTTACTACTCTTTTGGCGGGCTTTATGATCCTGTGAGCATCTATGAACTCGACCTCGAAAGCGGACGCAGCCAGCTTTACAGGCGTCCGGAGCTGGCGTTCGATCCCGATGACTTCGAGACCAAACAGGTCTTCTATCACAGCGAAGACGGCGCACGCATTCCGATGTTCATTTCACACAAAAAGGGCATCGAGTTCGATGGCGACAATCCACTCTTCATGTATGCTTATGGCGCGTTTGGCTGGGCAGCCTTTCCGTGGTTTCAGCCGCACATCATCACCTGGATGGAGCTGGGCGGCGTCTATGCCCTGCCCAATATTCGGGGCGGCGGCGAGTATGGCGACGCCTGGGCCGAAGCCGGCCGTGTACTCAACAAACCCAACGGCATCGATGACTACATCGCGGCTGCCGAATGGCTCATCGAAAACAACTACACAAATTCAGAGCTGCTCGTGGCCAACGGCGGCAGTGCAAGCGGCGTGCTCGCCGGCGCAGCGTTAACCAGGCGACCGGACCTGTTCGGCGCCAGCATCATCGACATCCCGGCGCTCGATATGTTGCGGTTTACCAAATTTACAGGCGGCAGCTACTGGACCAGCGAATACGGTTCGCCCGACAATCCGCAGGAATTCAAAGTACTGTATTCCTACTCTCCTTATCACAATTTGAAAGCTGGCGCATGCTACCCGCCAACGCTGGTCATGGCCGGCGAAAAAGACGAAAGCACCGTGCCGTTGCATGCCTACAAGTTCATCGCCGGATTGCAGCATGTGCAAGATTGCAACAATCCAGTGCTGCTGAAGATGATGTGGGGCGCCGGCCACAACTACGGCGCCACACCTGAGCAAGTAGCTGAATCATGGTCAGACGCATGGGCTTTTCTAATCGAAGCGATGGCGCTGGAACCGGATGTTCCCGGGTTCAAGCGCCCGTAATCACCAGCATCCTGCGCGACGTGCAAAATGCAACTTTGCCGTTCTTAGACAATCCATAAGAACGCGAAAAAACGGGAGTTGTCACGAGGCAGCTCCAATGAGGCTCCTGAGCCGGAAGGAACTGCAATCCGGTTTATACGTTATTAGACTGATCAACTTTTCTTGACTTAAATTGCGCGCTTCATGCAAAAAAAAATCTTTACGATTAGGGAGGAAAAATTGAGTTATCTGCGGACAGTTCTCGGACGGATTCTCGTTGTTGCTTTGTTTCTTTCTCTGGCTCTGGCAGGCTCACCGGCCGTTCTTGCCAAACCCAACGCAGACGTAAAAATCACCTACATCGCCAATGCCGGCGTGATGATAAACTGCGCCGGCAAGACAGTGCTCATCGACGCCCACCACTACCAGGGCAATCCGCTCTATGAACGCACGTCATGGCAGACTCTGGAAAAGATGGTCAACGCCATGAAACCGTTCGGCCGCGTCGACCTGATTCTGGCAACCCATCAGCACGGCGACCATTTCGACGCGCAGAAAGTAGGTGAACATCTCCTGGTTAATCCCAACACAAAATTTCTGGCCTCCAGCCAGATGACTGACCTTATGGAGAAGAATT
The DNA here is from genome assembly GCA_964629935.1 of uncultured Calditrichaceae bacterium. Lineage (GTDB taxonomy): Bacteria > Zhuqueibacterota > Zhuqueibacteria > Oceanimicrobiales > Oceanimicrobiaceae > CAZVSL01. Next base: position 1,635 of record CAZVSL010000226.1, read on the forward strand.
TCGAAAACTTCGAGAAGATTGAGGGACAAATCGAAACTGTTACACCGGGCTGGAAATTTTCTAATGAGATTACAGTGAATGGCATTCACGTGAAAGTTCTGGGCATGAAGCACAGCAGTAAGCGCTTCAAGAACATTCAGAACATGGGCTATATTGTCAGAATCGGCAAGTACACATTCCTGCACATTGGAGATGCAGAGACCAGCGCCGCGAACTTCGAAGCTTTCAACCTACCCAATGAAGGCATCGACTTTGCATTTATTCCGTACTGGTTTCTGCAATATGATTTCGACGAAGTGGTAAACAATCATCTCGTTGCCGGCAGGCGCATCGCTGTCCACATTCCACCTAAAGAGATTGACAAAGTAAGACAGGAAATACAGAAAAAATATCCGAACGCAATCATTTTTTCAGAACAACTCGAGAGTATTGAGTTTTAGCCTGAATTCATGTTGTGATTATTGTAGATAGTTTCTGGTTCTTGGCATCCTGCCGGGTTATCTATCGGCACGAAGTTTCAAAACGCGCTTTTTGCTACTTCGTGCCCCTTTGTATATCTTTGAGACTTCGTGGTTAACTCAAGCCTTGTTCTTGTTTTCAATCGGGCAAATGTCGCGCAAATATTCCCAGCGGTAGATGCCGGTATTATGTCCATCGCCCCAGTAGATCTGCATGGCATAGTTGCCAACTTCCTCAATATGATCGATAGTCCATCTGCGCTGCGGCGGTTCGTAGAAAACAGATATATCGACCGGCTTGCCCATATTATCATGGCCGCCGGCGCAATCGGCGCACGGACACACCCGGCGCAAGCCGTCCAGCGGATACACGGAGCGATGGCCATCCGCCCACACGATGGTCATCGACTGTTCTTCTGTATTCACGGAGATTTCAGTTGCGTAGTACTTCTTTTTCATCTTCTTTTTGTCTCTTAGTCAGATTGCTGTTCTTGACAATGGGCAATAATATAGAAAAAACCCCACAGACATTCAAGTTGAAACGATGTCTCGGGGTTGCGATTTGTGGGCGGCAGGACTACAGACGGCAATCAGGTTTGTTGTGTCAGGTTGAACCGGTTGCCGGAGTGTCCCCCATGATCGCCAGTCAGCGGTCATACCAGTTTTGATGCCCATCTCTTCACACTTCCGGCGAGCTCCGCAATGATCTGCTCTTGCGAGCGTCCCGTTTTTTTCGGCACATTGAAGCTGTGGTCAGCGTCTTCGATGATATGCAATGTCGCGTGCGCTCCCAGTCGGTCACAAACGGGCCGCAACAAGTCAAGGTCGGCGAGTTTATCGCGCGTGCCTTGCAAGAATAGCATCGGTAGGCCGATGTCATACAAGTGTTCGGCGCGATGATTGGAGGGTTTGCCGGGTGCATGCAAAGGAAATCCGAAAAAGACGATACCTTGCACTTCAGCCAGCGTTTCGGAGGCTGCGGCATTTGAAGTCATGCGGCCGCCGAGAGATTTGCCGCCGGCGAGCAGAGGCAGCTCAGGTGCTGCGCGCCGGGCCGCGGCAACTGCATTTCTGACCGTTTTCATCAGGACAGGTTGTGGATTGGGCGCCCTTTTGCCCTGCTCCATGTACGGAAACTGATACCGGAGTGTCGCAATATCGTGCTCGGCGAGTTTTGCCGCAACTCTTTGCATGAAGGGATGGTGCATGCCGGCGCCGGCGCCGTGTCCCAGAACAAGCAGCCAATTTGCGCCATCCGGTCTCAGCAAAATTGCACGCACATCCCCCGAGCTTTGTGATGCCTGAAATCTCAGTACTCTCTCGTTCATGTTCTTCTTCTAGCCAGATGAAATTGTGTGACTAAGTATTTTTCAAGTTCTGTCAGAACTGACTTTTGCTTCTTATGGAGTTGTCTTTCCTGGCGCAGCTCATAAATTTCATCCATTGCCTCCGCAGGGATGCGGCGTTTGCGGCCACGGTAGTCGAGTAGAGCTTCTTCTTTGAATACCGGGTTAACACCGTATAGAAAGGCGGCCCGTTCTTTATCCAATTCCGGAGACAACGCCTCAGGAAAGTTGCGGAACAAAATCCGTTTGGCCAGCTCGCGTAATTCCGGGCGCTGAA
>CAZVSL010000226.1:3725-9302 GCA_964629935.1 uncultured Calditrichaceae bacterium
CGCTGAAACCGGCCGGCCATTTCAACCTTCTCAGGGACAGTCGCTGCATGAAACCGCCCACACTCGCGCTGCTCGTCATCCGTAAGAAAGTCTATCTGATACAACGCCGCATCAGCATCGACTTCCGCTATCTGTGGATACTTGAATGAGGCATAGAACCGCTCTATCGCCTGCAGAAGCTCAGGATGTGCTCTCAGCCATTTTTTGTTATTATCCAGATTCTCCATACGCTCCGGGTCTACACGCTCCAGGAACCGCTCATAAGGCGGCAGTACAATTCCCGGCTCGCCATATTTTTTGCGGATAACCCAGGTTTTTTCGGCGATATTATCCAGGGTCGTCTCTGGCAGATCCGGACGGTCCAGGCGCAGCCAGAGCGATTGATTCACGTAGTGCTCAGAATATCCCAAGAAAAGCACAGGCACGAGGTAGTTCCTCTCGGCGCCATAGTCGATGTTGATAAACAGCCCGAACTTATAGTCCGGACTCAGTGAGTCTGAAAAAACCGGGAGTTTCTTGCTGCGTATGCGGTCTCCGCCTTTTCTGAAATAGCCGGACAGATATTGCCACATCTCCCGGTCTTCCGCCATCTTTCGTGCAAGCGCGACGCTGGCTTCGACATCTACGAGTGCATCGTGCGAGCTGCCGTCTGCGAGCTGATTCGCTTCTTTGAGATGTTCGAGTTTCATGGTTACTTTTTGATCGATTTGTGGCCATACCAGCGTGTCATTGCGGAACAGCCAGTACATGATCACCATGGGCAGCAGGTCCATTCGGCCACAATCGTTGGCATACTGGTGGGTGTATGGCGTCAGCAGGTTGCGGTAGAACGAAAACCGCAGAAATTCGTCATCGAACCCAAGGGTGTTGTAGCCCAGACTTATGGTTCCGGGTGCATTCATGAGACCGTGAATACGTCGGATGGCATCGTATTCGATGGTCCCCTTTTGCATGAGATGGTCAATGGACATGCAGTGTGCGATCATGGCAGGCGGCGACGGAACAACATCGGGACGCAATTTGACATAGATTTCGTATCGCTCCTGCTCGTTGAAATCAGCGTCGGTGCGAATGCCGGCAAACTGCAAGACCTGATCGAAAGCATAATTCAGGCCTGTAGTTTCGATGTCATAAAAGAGATAGCTTGCCATACAATACAAATTAAGAGTTTGACGCTGACAAAAACAACTGTTAATTCAAAATGCGTCGCCAGGAGCGGCGTAGTAGATGCACATACGCGCAATCTGTGATCCGCGGCAAGCTCTTGCTTTTACCGAAGCAAATATTTACATTTAATGATTTATTTGCAAAATATCGGCATAACATTTGTTATGAAACGTTATAAAACTATGATGCGTGGTGAGCGTATAATGCTCATTTGAGATTAACCCAATTTACAAGAGACTACTGACGCGCGAACACCGGCTCGCAAGACTGAAGTATTACACTCCAACACTTCCGGTCAATTGTTAACAGATAGGTTTGTCATATAGGGAGCACCGAATGTTTTCTGGCCATACATTGAGCAAATTCGTCCTCAGGAATTCAGGCATGATCGTCATCCTTGCGGTACTTCTGAGTATCGTTGGCGGATACTATTCATCTAAGTTGACACTCGAAAGCAATCTGGCGGAGCTGCTGCCCGACAGCTTCGAAAGCGTGCAGGCGTTGAATCGCATGAAGGAAGAAGTCGGCGGCGTTGGCAATCTCCGCATCGTGCTGGAATCAAATGATTACAACGCGCTAATCAAGTTTGCACAGGCGCTGGTTCCCAGGCTGCAGGAAAGCCCTTCTGTTAATTATGTTGACTATAAGAATGACGTCCAATTCTACAAGCGCAATGCGCTGCTGCTTCTGGATATGGATGAGCTGGACTCCTTACACACCGCAGTCGAGGACAAGATTGAGGAAGAAAAGCAAAAACTGAATCCGCTGTTTGTGGATGATCTGTTTGCCGACGACGAGCCCGCGTCCGGCGATGCGCTTGCAGATTGGGAAGAAAAGTACAAGGACAAGCTGCCGACAAAATATTATACAAACGATGACAGCACCGTCATGGTGATCAAAATCTATCCATCAGAATCCAACACCAGCCTGGATTTTGTGGCGAGTATGGTCAAAGAAGTGCAGGGCATTGTGGCGGGCGCCAATCCCACGCAATATGCTCAGGACCTGCAAGTTTATTATGGCGGCAATTTCAAAAACCGGCTGGATGAGTACGAGCTGGTTAAGAGTGACATCATGGGCACAGCAATATACGGCTTTGGCGGCGTGTTTCTGCTCATCATCATCTACTTTCGCCGATTCACCGGCGCCGTGCTGATAACCATCACCCTCATCTTTTCCCTGGCGTGGACATTCGGCGTGACCTATGTCGTCATCGGAAATCTCAATACCATCACGGGTTTCTTGTTTGTGATCTTATTTGGTCTTGGGATTGACTATGGCATCCATGCTTTTGCGCGCTACAGTGAAGGCCGGCGAAAAGGCATGAGCTATGAACAAGCCATCGAGAAAATGGTAAGCCAGACGGGCAAAGCATTGACAACCACCGCCGTCACGACCTCGGCTGCTTTCTTTTCATTGATCCTGATGGATTTTAAGGGCTTTTCTGACCTTGGTTTTATTTCCGGCGTTGGGGTTCTGTTTGCCCTGGTGGCCATGGTTGTGGTGTTGCCTGCTCTGATCAAGCTGCTCGAAGGGCGCAACTTGCTCAAGTTTCAAAAACAATCCGGCAGACGCTTCAAGTTTGTGAGAGGCGAGTTCAAATTTGCACGCCCGTTGCTCGTGGCGGCTGTTGCGATCACCCTGTTTGCCGGCTATTCCGTAATGCAGGTAAGCTTTCAGTATGATTTCACAGAACTGCGGGCAATTACCGAAGAGCGACAAAAGGTGGGCGAGAAAACACGCGGCGTGTTCGATCTTTCAGAGTCGCCGGCTGTCGTGCTGGTGGATTCGAAGCAGGAAATCGATGGAGTGGTGGAAACGCTCAGGAAGATCAAGAGGCAGGACACGGAATCGCCAACAATCGATCTTGTGCGGTCTGTTTACTCACTGGTGCCGCCTAATCAGCTGGAGAAATTAGCCAGGATCAAGGAAATTCGTGAGCTCGTGGACCAGGAAGCGGAAGGCGTTTTCACCGGCAAAGACAAGGAGCGTCTGGATGAATTTCGTGAGTATCTGGCGGTTGACGAATCTTTTACCTGGGAGGACTTTCCTGAAAAAGACAAGCGTCAATTCATAAACAAAGAGGGAAAGATTGGAAATTTTGTGTTTATTTACCCCAGCGTGGCTTTGCGCGACGGCAAGAACGCCATTGCGTTCAGGAACGATGTCGGCACATTTGAAACCGAATCTGGCAAAGTCTATCACGCCTCGAGTTCAAACATCATCCTGGCGGATATGCTTACCATTCTCGTCAGCGAAGGCAAATGGGCCGTTGCCCTGACTTTCCTGGTGGTTTTCACCATCGTCTGGATCGACTTTCGCAGTCTGAAGTCTGCTGCGCTGGTGTTGACGCCGCTCACACTCGGTGTGCTCTGGGTCACGGTTGCTATGTACTTTCTGGGATTGAAATGGAATCTTTTCAATATTGTGGTGATTCCGAGCATCATCGGCATCGGTGTGGACAATGGCGTACATATTTATCATCGGTACAAAGAAGAAGGCCCGGGCTCGCTCATTTATGTTCTGAAAACCACTGGCGTGGCCATCTTGATGACAACCTTGACCACAATGGTTGGCTATTCCGGGCTGGTCGTGGCTCACCATCCTGGTCTGAATTCTATCGGTGAGCTCGCCCTCATCGGCCTGGGACTGACGTTTTTAACAGCCATTCTCGTTCTGCCAGCCGCCCTGCAGTTTCTGGAAAATCGAAGGACCAGGGTCACGCAACAGCGGCCGGCCAAAATTGCAGCCTAACTTAACTAAATATCAACCGATAAGAGTTACAGTCAAAAACAGCACAAGGATGACTTATATGCAAAAACAAACACGTTTTCTTGCAGGCGGCATCGTACTCATGATTGCCATTGCCGTCTATCTTGGTGGGTGTGCCACGACCACAACAACCCGCACGTTGGAGGAAAGAACGGTGGGACTTTACGTTCAGGGTGCAGAGTTGTACAAGCAGGGCGAATATATTCAGGCTGTCTATCTGTTGCGGCAGGCGACCAGTTTCAACCCTGAGTTTGCAGAGGCGTATTACATGCTCGGCTTGACCCACATCAAAACCGAAGATCATGAGGTCGCGATTGACTACCTGGAAAAAGCCGACGAGTTCGCACCGGTCACAGAAAAGCCCGGCTACGACAAAGCCGACATCCAATTCAATACCGGCCTGGCCTATCTCGGCCTGGAAAAATATGAAGAAGCGCTAAACAGTCTGCAGGCGGCCCTGCAAACACGCTCAGATTTTGCTGAGGCGCATTACAACATCGCCTACGTGGTGGACCAATTGGGGCGCAAGGGAGAGTCTTACCAGCATTTGCAGAACGCCATAGATGCCGACTCGACCATGGACAAAGCCCATATTGCACTGGGAAGACTCTACCGCGACGATGGTAAGTTTGAGCTGGCACAGAAACACTTCGATCAGGCGATCAAGATAAACAAGAACAACAAAGTGGCTTTCAATGAGATGGCCAAGCTTTACCAGCAGAAAAAAGAATACGAAACCGCAATCCGCTTCTTCCGCCGTGCAACTCAAATTGACGAAAAATATATCGATGCTTACCAGAATATGGGCTTTGTCTATGTCGATACAAAACAGTACGACCAGGCCATCAGCATTTTTGAAAAGGTGACAGAAATTGACTCGACTCTGCCGGAAGGATATGTTAACCTGGCTCAGGTGCACTATCTGGCCGGTGATACTTCCGCAGCTCTGGCCAATTATGAGCGCACGCTGAAACTCGACCCGGACAGAGAACTGGTGAATTTCCAGATTGGCCAAATCTATGATGAGCAAGGTCGTACGCAAGACGCCATTGCAGCTTTCAGGAAGGAGATTGCAGTCAACCCGGACCATGCCGCGAGTCATTTCAATCTGGGCGTCTTGCTGCATAAAATTGGCGAATTCGATGACGCATTGACCGAATATCGCAGATTCCTGGAGTTGGTACCGGAAGACGACGAACGCGCCCAAAAAGTGAGCGCAATCCTGGAAGAGCTTGAGAAGTTGAATTAACCTGCGGGCTGAACAGCAGCGGGCCCCGGGCCGGAGTTCAACGAGAATGCTGTTTTAATATGCCACCGCCGCGGGGCGTGCAGTTGCCGCGGCCAAATCCGTTCACCTTGAGCAGGCCACTGTTAAGCGCCTCGGATAATGATTTCGTGTCCGGCGCAAAACCGGAGACCGGCGAAAAGGCGCCTACGGAATCTGCAGCGACCTGCTGCATTTTTGCATTGAATTGAGAGCGCATCTCGTCCAGCGCATCGAGTGAGGCCAGAAGCACGTGGTCTCGTTTCGTGATCGTATTGCCCTCGACTTCGCTGCGCGCGCCGTGAGTGGCGGTAGAATTGGAGATAATTTTGTCTGTCAAAGACGAATTATCCTGATTGGTGAAGTCTTCGTTA
>CAZVSL010000227.1:0-6253 GCA_964629935.1 uncultured Calditrichaceae bacterium
CCAACTCATACCGCGCAGAGTATGAAGTTGGGTAATTTATTTCGATCAAAGCCCTAAGGCACTAAAAAGTCCCCTGCGCTTCCACATATTTATCAAACCATGCCAGCACCCGGCGCATGAAATCGAGCTGGTGTGCCCGCTCGTTCAGTCCGTGTGGCTCGCGGGGGTAGAGAACGAGCTTGGTTGGCACTTCTTTCAACTTCAGGTGCGTGTACAATTGGCTGCCCTGCTCGGGATGCACGCGGTCATCTTTCATGCCGTGGACCACAAGAGTGGGTGTGTTGGCGTTGTTGATGTGATAAACAGGTGAGCGTTCCCAGTGTAATCGCGGTTTCTCATACCAATATGAGTTCCAGTGCACAAGGGACATCTCATGTGGGATATCCGTGGTGCCGGTAAATGAGATCCAATTCGACAGACCGGCTGCTACAACGGAAGCCTTGAACCGCTCGCTGTGTTTGGTGGCTGCCCATGCAGAAAAATAGCCGCCGTATGACCAGCCGCCTGTGCCGACGCGGTTGTTATCAACCAGGCCGCGCTCTACCAGCGCATCCACGCCGGCCAGCACATCGTCAAACTCTTTCCCGCCCAGATCGTCATGGTCAGCTTTGCTGAATGCAACGCCGCGACCACCGCTGCCGCGATAGTTTGGCTGCAAAACCATATAACCGCGGGCGGCCAATACCTGGACCGGATACCCTGCGCCGGTGGTCCAGCCGTTCAAGCTGACGCCCTCCGGGCCGCCATGAATTTGGAGAACCAGGGGATAGCGCTGTCCTTGCTCGTAGTCGAGGGGGTAGGTTAAGACGCCGGCAATATCCCAGTCGTCGGCGCCTTTCCACTCGATAACTTCCTGGCGCGCCAGCTTAACTTCGTTTAACTGTGGGTTGGAGTTTGTTAGCCTGGTTAGCTCTGTCGAACCCAACCTGCCGGCGTAGACTTCTCTCGGATGCTCTGGTGTGTGCGCCACAGCCGCAAACCGGCCGCTTTTGCGATGCAGGTCCAGTTGTTGCAGAATCGGTCCGTCACTGATAAGCCCGGTCATCTCACCATCTTGTATGTTGATACGACTTACTATCGTGGCGGCGCTTCTGTTGGCAAGCAGGACCACCGTTTCGTTATCAAGCCAGTCCACCTCTGTACCGCTAAACTCCGCTGCTTCCGTCAGATTGCGCGGCGTACCGCCGGCCAGCGGAACGACAAACAGGCTTTGGGCGATGGGATCATTTAAGCTAACTGCGCCGAGATAAGCTAATGTCTTGCCGTCCGGTGAAACAGACATGGCGCCCAGCTTGCCTGCCGTTTCACACACTACCTGCGGTTCACCGCCCTCGGCATCGATCTTGTAAAGCTTCTGGAACATGTAGGAATCATCGGTACGGGGCGTGTCCGTGCCCTGAAAAATGATGGTCTTGCTATCAGGCGTCCACACAAAACTCCATGCGCTCATGTCTTTGGCATAGAGCTGATGCATGTCGCCGCTTTCGACGTCAAGGCGCCAGAGCCGGCGGTGCTTGAAGTTCTCATCCGGAACCTTCCAGTCGCGCCCGCTTTCTTCAGCCTCTTTTTCTTCCTGCGATTTTGGGTCCACCGCAATATAGACGATGGATTTGCCATTCGGCGCCCACTTATAGCTCTTGATGGCAGTTTCATGACGGCTCATGAGCACAGCTTCACCGCCATCTACCCGCATCTTATAGACTTGCGTGTTTGGATCGTGTCTATCCCGTTTCTCGAGAAAGGTAATGTATTTGCCGTCCGGAGACCAGCTCACAGCAGTGGCGCTCGCTTGTTTCGCGGTGTAACGCACCGGCGTGCCATCTTTGAGCGCTGTCATCCATATCTCGGAGTAGGCGTTCCCCGGTTCATCGTCTTGTGAGCGCGGCGTGCGTAAGACAAATGCCGCTTTTTCTCCCGAAGGGCTGAGCGCAACCCCGGTGACCTGTTTGAGCGCCACAACCATTTCCGGCGTAAGACCATCCTGCGCCGGAACGGGCGTACTCGCGAGTATCAAAAACGCAAAAATTAGCAAAGAAATTTGAAGCAATCGACATCCTCTCATCGGAATCTCTCCTGGTTTGATAGTAGCTGGTAGGTCTGAGGTTAATCACACGAATATATAGCTAATTTTCTCTAAAGTCAACCTGCCGGCAGCGAGTTTGACGTCCTGGTTTGATCGTAGCCTTCTATTTTTATCGCTTAAACCCGCCAAAGTCTGTAAACAGCACGCACTCTGGTGACCGAACCTAAAAAAGCGCACGCAAAAGGCGCAGGGCCGCAAAGGTATCGCGAGACTTAACTTCTCAGGAACTAATTGCTGCACAATTGTCAACTTTTAAAGTTCTGTACAAAATCACTCGAAACTGATTATGGAGGTCTGGACAGTGCTGCAAGTTTGCCAAAACATGGCAAGACGTTACGTCCTACGTGAACAAATGATTCTGCTTGGGAAGATAAGGTAACCCATTCATGCAATGCAAGCCTATCGCTCTCATTATTTCTTTCTTGATTGCTATATCAGATACCCCACCTTTCTGGATGACGTGGTGGTTCAGAATTGCGGCAAGCCTGGCTGCTCTGCTGGCGCTGTTTTTTATATTTCAGAGAAAGACTGAGGCCATCAAGCGCAACAACAGAGATCTTGAGCTGCGCGTCAATGAAAGAACCCGGGAGTTGCGGGCAGCCAAGATTCAGGCACAGCATCAGGCGGCGCATTCGGCATTGATTTCAAGAGTGGGACAGCGCGTGAGCAGCAAGCTGGAGATCGATGCGTTGCTGGCCGAAATCGTGACGGCCGTGCGCGACGCTTTTGATTATTATTTTGTCATGTTGCTGTTGCTGGATGAGGCGCGTCAAACGCTGGTTGTAAAAAACAGCGCCGGCGGCGACACCGCGTCGACATTGCAGGGCTATACCATCGCGCTGGGCAAAGGCATGACCGGTCAGGCCGCCAGAACCGGTTGTACACAGTTGAGCGGAGATGTCAGTACAAATCCTCATTATTTTCGCTACCCTCAGGAGCGGACTGTCTCCGAGCTGGCGGTGCCGATCAAGAATGGCGACCAGGTGGTCGGTGTGCTCGATATTCAAAGTGATATGCCGGAAGCTTTTGATGGCACGGACGTGGATGCTATGGAGACGCTGAGCATGCAGATCGCCACCGCCATCGAAAACGCCACCCTGTTTGAGCGGGCGCAGCAGGAGATTGCAGCCCGCCAGCGGGCGCAGGAAGCATTGCAGGAAGCAAAGAAGTCGGCGGAAATGGCGAGTCTGGCCAAAAGCGAGTTCCTCGCCAATATGAGCCATGAGATTCGCACACCGCTGAATGCGATCATCGGTATGACCGAGCTGGCCCTGGATACTGAGTTGTCGGATGAACAAAGAACCTATCTGAAAACAGTGGCCTCATCATCCGAGACCTTGCTGAGCTTGATCAACGATATTCTGGATATCTCCAAGGTCGAAGCTGGCCAGCTTGACCTCGAGAGCATCACATTTGATCTGAAAGAGCTGGTGGAAGAGATAGCAGATATTATGAGCGTGCCTGCGTACTCCAGAAATCTTGAACTCACATGTTATGTTGCGCCGGAACTACCGGACGCGATTATTGGGGATCCCATGCGGCTGCGTCAGATACTGCTCAACCTGATCAGCAATGCGCTCAAGTTCACAAGGCAGGGCGAAGTCGTTTTAAAAGTCGAGCCATGGCAGGACGAATCTAAATCAATGGAGGATAACACAATGCGAGTCCACTTTCAGGTAGCTGATACGGGCATCGGTATCAGCAAAAAGAACCTGGAGAAAATTTTTGCCAAATTCTCACAAGCTGATTCCTCGATCACACGCCAATTTGGCGGCACTGGTCTTGGTCTGAGCATCTCCCGCTCGCTGGTGGAATTGATGTCAGGACGAATCTGGGTTGAAAGCAAAGTGGGAGAAGGCAGCACGTTTCATTTTTGCATCGATGTTGAACGGGCACGCCAGACTCGCACAAGCAGAGCCAGGAGCAAGAAAGAATTGCACAACGTCACAGCGCTGGTGGTGGATGACAATGGCAGCAGCCGCTTCGTGTTAGACAGAACGATCACAGCCATGGGAGCACAGGTGACGAGCGCCAGCAGCGGAAGGAAAGCTCTGCAATATCTGCAGCACACTGATTTCGATCTCATCATTCTCGACATGGACATGCCGGGCATGGGCGGCGTTAAGGTAGCCAAAGAAATACGCAAACATCGCCGCCATGATAACGCCAGGTTGATGCTGCTGTCATCCTGGAAGGCTGTTGACGCTGCAACCAGAAAAGAATTGAATATCACCGACTGGATGCGCAAGCCGATTCGACAATCCAGATTAGTGACCCTCCTGCGGCAAGCATTTGCTCAGAAAACCTCTGGTTCAGCAAACAACCAGAACCAATCCTCTGAATCGGGCGCCCCGAACCCGACAAGCCAATTGCAAGCATCTCATGAGCAGCGGAAAGCTGAGTCCAAAAAACCCGCCCCGGCAAAGACCTCCGATGACTCCGCCAAACCGCTGCAAGATGTCAGGATACTTCTGGTTGAGGATATTCCGGATAATCAAATGCTGGCAGGCCGGATTTTAAAGACGGCCGGTTGTCAGGTAGACGTGGCTGAGAATGGGCAGACAGGCGTGGCGGCCTTCCATCGCAACAAGTACGATTTGGTGCTCATGGATATCCAGATGCCGGTCATGGACGGATTTGCTGCGACTCGGGGAATTCGTGCTATTGAGGCGCGCGAAAATCGGGAACGAACCCCCATCGTGGCGCTTACAGCTCATGCGCTGGCAGGCTATAGCGAAAAGTGTTTGGCAAATGGCATGGACGACTTTTTGACAAAACCCATCAGAAAGCGCGTACTTGTTGATAAGATGATCGAGCTTCTGACGCCATCCACCCGCATACTGGTAGTCGATGATTCACCTGAAAACCGCAAGCTGCTGGCGCATCATATCAGCAAATTCACGAAATATACGCCGGTATTTGCACAGAACGGCCAGGAGGCAGTCGAGCAGTTTCAGGCGATGCCGGTGGCTCTGGTTTTGATGGATATGGAAATGCCGGTCATGGACGGCTACACTGCCACGGAAATCATCCGTCAAACAGATAATGGCAACAGCGTGCCGATCATTGCGCTCACTGCTCATACAGGCAAAAGAGCCGCTGAGAAGTGCCAGGCCGCGGGTTGCGTCGACTTTCTCTCCAAGCCAATCCGTAAAGAAACCTTGCTGGGGATATTAGAAAAATATAGTGGTAAGGCATGAAAACAGAAACCGGAATTCGAAAATCGTAAATCGCCATTCTCGAATTCCGGTTTTCAGGAAGAATCAGGCAGGCCGGCCGAAACCGCTGCGAAGCGGATTCATTATTTCTATCCGCAGGGTTATCTTGTTACAGACCTCGCCTCAAACACAAGATTGAACACCGATGAATCAATTTGCACCATATTTTTGATGGTATCGTTGACGGCGATGTGCACTCTGTCGCCATAATTCGAGAGCTGTTTCAGCAACCGGTTGAGATGCTTGACCTGTGCTTCATGCAGCTCTTCAATCTGCAGCGTGATGGATGAGGTTGTGTCTTCCAGGAGTTTCTCGAGCTGATGCGCCACGCCAACGAAGAAATCTTTCTCTAAACCTGCCTTTATTGAAATCTGTAGATGGGCTGCCTTGTCCTTGAGGCGGTAGAGAGAAACGTCGAGCGCACCATGGTTGAGGTAGCGTTGAAACAAAGCTTCGATGTCTTTGACATAGCTGTGAGCAATCTGATTGACCCTTTCATGCTCGAGCACAAAGTTGCGCTGAACGTAGTCCCGCATGGAAAGACCAACGATCCAATCTTTGATGACCACTGGAATGAGTGATGGTTTGGCAAAGGGAATGGACCGAACAAAACATGAGATTCGGGAGAATCCGCCCGGCAGGAGTCCTTTTGTGATGAAACGCCACAAAATCTTCACGGTCCTGAGCGCCGATTCTCTGCCATAGAACGGCTTGTTCAAATAGCGAATCTTGTTGCTGATGCGCGCAGCAATGTTTTCCGGTTGCAGCAAGCGGGCGTAGAGCTTGTGGAACTCGCGTACCATCACATCATAGGACATCTGTTTGGGAATAATATTGGTTGCAAGCTTGGTGTTATCTGCGCTGTCCAGATGCTTGCGCAATCTGCCTTCCTTATCGAGACGCTCATACAACGGCGTCTTCGGCAGCGCCATGAGCAGTCCGATCATGGCCG
>CAZVSL010000227.1:6263-9263 GCA_964629935.1 uncultured Calditrichaceae bacterium
GCCTGAGTTCATAATAAAATTGAACTGTCTTTCAAAGGTATCAACCGTGTCGTTATCAAATCCAACGATGAAGCCGGCCATGATCTCCATTTTGTGCGCGTATATCTTACGGATAGAGGTGAGCATATCTTCGCGCGTATTCTGATACTTCTTGGTTTCTCTCAGGCTGGCGTCGTCCGGTGATTCAATCCCGATGAACACCCATCTGAAGTTTGCTTTGCTAAAGCTGGTCAGGAGTTCTTCGTCATGGGCCATGTTCAATGACGCCTCGGTTCCGAAGGCAAACTCGTAGTCGTGTTTGCGCTGGTAATCACTGAGATAATCAAGGAGCTTCTTGGCTACCGGCTTGTTGCCGATAAGATTGTCATCGACAAAAAAAGCGCTGTTCATGTTGAGATTGCGCAAGGCGTCCAGCTCACGGCCAACCTGCTCGAGAGATTTTGTGCGCGGCTTGCGGCCAAACATCACGATGATGTCGCAAAATTCACAACGAAACGGGCAGCCGCGCGAAAACTGCAAGCTGACTGTTTGATACTTGGGCAGGTCCAGAAGATCGAAGCGCGGCACCGGCGAGTCCTCCAACTCGACAACACCGGTTTCGTGGTATAATTTCCTGGGCCGCATCATCTCAAAATCCCGGCAAAATTCTTTCCAGATGTATTCTGCTTCACCAGCAACGATCGTATCGGCCAGGGATTCGTATTCCTCCGGACAAAGTGAAGCATAGCTGCCGCCGGCCACAACATAATGACCTTGCTTGCGATAGTAGGCCATCAGCTCTTTCTGCCGGCTGAATTGCACGCCCATGCCGCAAATACCGATGATATCCGCATCGGGCGTGATTGGAATGGGCTGGACATTCTCATCAACGATCTCCACCTGCCAGTGCTCAGGACAGAGAGCGGCCAGCGTTGCCAGTCCCAAAGGCGGGTTTGTGGTTCTGATTTCAGGGGTTATGGTATCCGTAACCCATTTGAAACTCCAGAAACTTTCGGGAAACTTGGGGTTGATGAGAAGTAACTTCATAGGGCGGCTCCTTTTTTTGGGGATTGTGTACGCAGAGCTAATATCTCGACGGCGATGTTGAACTATGGTGTAAGGCATAAACGCGCTAACTTAAAGGATAGAAAGAAGGAATGCAAGGAATTAATCAAATAATTCGGAAAGAATTTTCATTGACACAAAGTGATTATTTTTCTATATTGTTTGCTGTTTTGCGAAAATAGCGCGAGGGTATAGCTCAGCAGGTAGAGCAGCGGCCTTTTAAGCCGTTGGTCGAAGGTTCGATTCCTTCTACCCTCACGATGCTTTTTGCGTCGTTAGCTCAACTGGCAGAGCAGGGGCCTCTTAAGCCCAAGGTTCGGGGTTCGATTCCCTGACGACGCACAGAATAATCACCCCAAAGCCCTCGGTTGAGGGCTTTTTTGTTTGTGGTACTTGTGATGGAAGTTCAACCTACGCACCAGATAGACCGAAACGACCGGTCGGGTTGGAACGGCGCAACCCGACCTACATCTGTAAGCGCGTTTCAACACAATAGCTGAACTCTTCACTTGACTTGCATGTACAAATTGTACATATTCATACATATATGAAGACGACACTAAATATTGATGAAAAACTATTGAATGAGGCGGCAAAACTCACGGGAGTGAAGGAAAAGACCTCATTGGTCCGACTCGGATTGGAAGCCTTAATTTCGCTTGAGAGCGCCAGACGATTGGCGAAGCTTGGCGGCAGCGAAAGGAATTTGAAAGCTGTTTCCCGGCGCCGTTCTCAGAGCGCAAAATGACTCTGGTTGATACATCGGTTTGGATCGATCATCTCAGAAAAGGAAATCCGCGACTTGCGCAGCTCCTCAACCAGGGCATGGTGCTTTGCCATCCATACGTGATCGGGGAGTTGGCTTGTGGCAACTTGAGCAATCGCAGCGAGATTCTCTCGTTGTTGCATTCCCTGCCCCGGGCCAGGCGAGCAAACGACTCCGAAGTCATGCATCTCGTCGAAGTGAATCACCTCTACGGTAAAGGACTTGGATGGATTGACATGCATCTTCTTGCTTCGGCCTTGCTGACACAATCCAACCTGTGGACTTTAGACAAACGGCTTAAGGGAATCGCCACGGCCATGGCCATTTCCCTTTGAACTTCCTGGCAACAGCAAGCCCGGATAATCATGTACTGCTGTGAGTCTTTCGGGGCTTTCCCATGACAGAAAAATTAAGGAGCATGCTGCCGTTTGCTTCCTTCTTACTGACGGCGGGCGGTTTGGCAGCGTTGTTCACCTACCTTGCTGGCGGCAGTTTGCGTAAAGTTCTGGGCGCTGCTGGATTTACCGTCCTCATTCTCTTTATCGGACTGCTCAAATCCCGCTACCGGCAGATCGACCGCGCCATAGAAACCTTCTTTTCAAAATACTTTCGATTTACTTTCTGGCTGATCGTGACCCTGGCTCCGGTTGTGTTTTTCAACTGGCTTTCCAGGCTTGCTCTGGAGAGCGCGCCCGTTTTTCAGGTAATCCTGCTGCTCTTGTGGGGCGGGCTGCTAACAGGCGTGCTCATCCTGATTTCGACAGCGCGCAGACGGGAGAAGCTTTTTCAGTTTTTGGAAAGAGTTGGCGCGCTGGCGCCGTTTGTCTACTGCCTGAATGCATTTGTAATCGCGGCGTTGTTCTTTGCTACTCTGACTTTCCTGCTGACAGATTTTGGTTGGTTGTCCTTCACGAATCCGGACGGCGGGGGAATTGCGACCAGCGAGCTTTCCGTGGATCGATTCATGGAATTCTTCATCTGGCATTTTCTCGACGCGGTGCCGCTGCTCAAAATAAACCAGACCCTTCGCTGGCAGATGCAGCTCTCCTATACGAGTGCGGCGGCGGGATTGATGGTGTTGCTGTTCAAAATTACGGTTATCATTCCGGTGATTTCAGCGTTTCGGGCCCATTGGAAGCACCGGCAGGCAGCGAAAAAACGCGTGGAACAGTCAAGTGGCGGCTGAACAC
>CAZVSL010000228.1:0-9212 GCA_964629935.1 uncultured Calditrichaceae bacterium
AGGGAGTTGCCATATTCCGCCGAGAAGCCGCCCAGATGGAGGTAGACGTTTTCCGCGGTATTAGGGTTGACCATACTGAAACCGCCGCCAAAAGCCAGCCGGAAGCGGTAGGGATTGGGAATAACCACACCATCGACGATGACCTGGTTCTGGTCCGGGCTGCCGCCGCGCACGGCGAGAAAACTGCTGTAATCGCCGCCGCCGGAGACGCCGCTAAATATCTGCACCGCGCGGACCGGGTCATCAAAGGCGCCGGGAACGGCGCTGATGTCACGGGCTTTCATCTTGTGCACATCGATGAGCGAGGCTTCGGTCAGGTATTTGTGCCATTCTCGTTCAGCCTGTACCTGGACACCCTTTAGAGGGACGACGGTTTGAGCTAATTCAAAATGGATCTGTGTGGTTTGACCCGCAGACACGGGAACGGAATCCAACACCACTGCTTTGTATCCGATTCGTGAGGCCCGCAGCGTGTACCGTCCCGCTGGAGCCAATATCTGGTAAAAACCGGTAGAGTCCGCAACATCGCCGAGTGCGTGCTCGATTGTTTGGACGGAGGCTTCGGCTATGGGCTCGCCGGCGGTATCCGTTACTGTGCCTTCGATGGCGCCCTGCTCTTGCGCCAGGCAAAAACCAGCATAGACCAAAGTTAACACCGCGGAGCGCGCAAGGCGGTTCATCTTTCTCCTTCTTTATTGCTGTTCGTCGTTCAGCGGCAGAAAAACACGCGCGACATAGATTTCATCATGCCAGATGTAGGCTAGCCTTTCGCCATCAGGCGCCCAGGTGGGCATGGCGCCGGGGCGGACTGCCAATTCCGAATAACTCGCGTCTGGTGGGATGATGTAAATACCGGCACGCCCATCTGTTTTTAATGCTGCTATGCGTGAGCTGCCGTTGGACTTAGCATTGGACCAGGTTGGACCAAAGAAGCGCCCAAGAATTTCGTGCTCTCTCACCTCAAGCGATGAATCGACCTCAAATACTCTTAGACCGAATTCTGACCTTTCAAAGTCGAAGAATTCACAGACGATGGCGTTGCTCTCCGGCGACCAGGCAGGATTCCGATAATCTGCGCCACGTGACAGTTTTTGAGTGATGTGAATGGGTTTGAAATCCTGAGTGGAGGCGAGATATAGTCTGTCAAATTGTTCGTAGATTAGCCACTGACCGTCTGGCGAGATTGCAGGATTTTGGCTATATTGGAAAAAGGAAACATCACTAAATAAGGGTTCAAGCTTTCCACTGTTGAGATTGGTTATCCAAAGTCGCCGTTCTCCGGAAGGCCACGAATTTTCGTCCGAGAATACAAGTCGTCGATTGTCAGGAAACCAGGCAGGCTGTCCGACAAACCAGAAGTCTTCGATTTTCGTGACCGCAAATGTGGTTGAGTCCTCCAGCGACAGGACCTCTATAAAGCGGAAATTCACCTTATCAGCGAAGATGAGATGGTCGTCATCATACCACACGGGGCTGTCGTCCACAGTGAGTGTGTGCAGGATGTCACCATCAGCCGAGATAATGGCTGTCCGTGACAACGTACTGTTGAAGGCCAATTTCGACCCGTCCGGCGACCATACTAAATTATTTCCGAATACAAATTCCATAAGAGTTTTCTCTTCAAGGCTCTCCAGTTCCAGGACTCTGATGGATGATGGGCCAGGACGTAGAGAATCGGCCATAAACGCAAGCTGCCGGCCGTTTGGCGACCAGGAGGGAAATAGAAAGTGGGTCAACGAATCGCTAACCAGGACAGAGCTTTCACCGCTTTGCAAATCTGCGAGCCAAATCTCAAAGAGAGTGTCGGCACCGTTATGTTGATAGGCGAGTCGCGTGCCGTCCGGTGCCCACGTAGGTGCACTTTCGATGCCTTCGAAATCTGTGACTTGTTGCAGGCTTGAATCTCGAATGCTGAAAACCCAGATGTCAGCACTGCTCGAGCTCCTGCTGCCAGGGAAAGCGAGGCGTTCACCATCCGGCGACCAAACTGGCGTTGCAACCAAATGTAGTGTGGTGAATTGCACTCTGGTTTTGGTTTGCGTGGAGAGGTCGAATATCTCCAGATCGTTGCCTGCTCTGTAGGCGATGCGATTCTTGTCAGGCGAGAGCGTGAACGGTGAATCGTTGCCGTCGGCAAAAAAATCGTACCTGCCCAGGGACGCGATCTCTTCGCTTACAATGGAAATTGTCCTGACATGCGTGGCTCGATCGCGCACAGAATAGGCAATCATAGTGCCATCGGGCGACCAGGCGGGATCGCGCTTTTCACGGCCATCGCGTGTGATTTGCACTATTTCGGCATCGACCACCGTTGTGCTGGTTTCCTGAATTTGAAAATCGCAGCCCGCACTTGCAACAAGCGCCAGGAGGAGACCACAAAATTGTTTTCTTGTAAATATCACGTTCAAGAGTATCGATATTGAGCGGAAGACCCGATTATTAGTGTTATGTAACGAAAACCTGCGAATTTGTCAATAACATTCACGCAATATGCCACACCAATTTGACTTTTTTCTACTGGTTGCCTATCTTTCAGCCCGGTGTTCACAACGAAGTGGATATTTTCTTTGACAAGGAGACCACATCATGACTGGTAAACGGATTTACCACCTGTCTATTTTCGTTATTTTGGTGTTTCTGTTCTTGCTGACGCAACCGGCGCATGGGCAGTGGGGTTGGCAAAACCGTGTAACGGTCACGGACAACGGCGTCTTCATGGGAGGCGCCGGCCTGGCTTTTATCGATGATGAAACGTTTTACGTTTTTAACTTGCGTACTGAGCTTGCTTTTGGACAGTGGGGCCTCGGCATCGATGTGCCCCTGCGCTTCAACACCGATAACGGCGAATTGCGCGATGAAGACTGGGACACGACCTATGACTATTTTCGCATTCTCCGATATGTTCGTTATGGCGCCAAGCGCCGCACCCCGGTCTATGCCCGGGTTGGCACCCTCGATGGCGCGCGGCTGGGCCACGGCTTCATCATGAATTACTACACCAATGAAGCCGAATATGACGAACGTAAAATTGGTTCTGAGTTCGATTTGCGATTCAAACAGTGGGGCGCGGAAACCGTAGTCAGCAACTATGATCGGTTGGAAATCGTGGGCGGACGCGCCTTTGTGAAACCATTGCGCCATCTTGACCATCTTGGCCCGATCAAACAGCTCGCTTTCGGCGCCACGGTGGTCACAGACCGCGATCCAGACCAGGCCTCTGCGACCGATGACGACGTCACCATCATGGGCGTGGACGCAGAGCTGCCTTTATTGAATGCCGGGCCCTTTTTCAGCCTGTTGTATGCTGACTATGCCAAGATTCTCGACTTCGGCTCCGGCGCCGCAGTGGGCGTCGAGTTCGGATTGTGGAAACTGGGCGGCCTGGTTTCTTTGCAGGCAAAGTTGGAGCGGCGATTTCTGGGCAAGGAATTTTTGCCCAACTATTTTGATTCCTTCTATGAGATAGAACGGAGCCGCGTCACCGAGGCCGGCGTCATCAACAAGACCGACTTGTTGCGCCAGCGCATCTCGTCTGAGCAAGGCATCTACGGCGAGCTTTTCGGCCATGTCCTGAAGGTTGTGCGGCTGCTCGGTACATTTGAGCGCATCGATGGCCAGCCGAACAGCGGCAAGCTTCACCTCGGCGCGCTGCTTTCCAAAGCGCTGCCGAGAATCTCGGCCCGCGCCATGTATGACAAAACCGGCATCGAAGATTTTGAAGATGCTTTTACTCTGAACGAGCGCTCGATCCTGCGCGCCGGACTGGGTTACCAGATCAATGCGTATCTTTACCTGTTTACAGATTATATCTGGACATTCCGGCGCAATGAAACCACCGGCGTGCTGGAGACCCAGCGCCGGGTTGAGCCGCAATTGACATTTGTCATGCCGCTCAATTTTGGCGGGCGTTAGCCCCGTAAGCAGCAAAATTACGCAAAGACGCGAAGCGCAAAGTCAGGACAGAGAAAGCCGCAGAATAAAATCTTGCGTCTACAGAGCTCCCGCACCTTTTGGCGCACAGCCTTGTTTCTCATAATTAATGGCGATGCAGTGGACAACCATGCTGACCCGAACTACGCAATTTGTCACACAATTCGCGGCCGCGTTATTAGAGTTTATCTATCCGCAATTCTGCCTTCTGTGTGCGATAAGGTTGAACGATGGAGCAAAGCATGTCTGCGATGATTGCTGGCAAAAATTACCGCGCATCGATAGTGAGGCGCACGCGCTGCAGGCCATTGTGCACAACGATAACCTTGCCAACTTGTTTTCGCTCTGGCCATTTGGCGAAGATGTGCAGAGGATCATTCACGAGCTGAAGTACAATCGCATGCTATCGCTCGGCAAACGCATCGGCCATGACCTCGGGGAGCTTCTGAGCCAGTCAAATGAGTACATACGTGCTGATTTGATCGCGCCTATCCCTTTGCACAAAGTCAGATTACGGGAGCGGGGATACAATCAAAGCCTGGTCATAGCGAAGGCGATGGGTAAGGTCATGCAGATTCCTGTTCTCTGCGGGATTGTCGCGCGCTGCCGAAACACCCAATCACAAGCAAAACTCAACGCAGCAGAGCGCGAGCAGAACATGAGCGGCGCCTTTCGTGTGCCGGATTCGGATCAAGTTGCGGGCAGAACCATCTTACTCGTAGATGATGTGTGTACGACGGGCGCGACGCTCAACGGTTGCGCCGGAGCTTTGCGGAGTGCGGGCGCCGTCTCGATCATGGCTGTTACCGCTGCCCGCACGCTGTGACAGCCAGCCTATTTCTACCTGAATTTTGCTTGACATTTCGGCAAATAATTTTTACTTTACACCCGTTTTGGACGAGACGAGGCAGGCGCCAGCAAGTAGCCTGTCGCAAGTACCGATTGTTCCCCTTTGTATTCAACATACAAACGTTTCATGAAGTGGCCAGGGATGAGCCTGAGCTTGCTTTGTAAAGAGAGCTGATGTGGGCGCAGTTATACCATGGCACGACATATCGGTTCGAGTTTTTTCAAGTTAAAATAGGAGATTTCAATATGGCAGTACGGGTCGGCATCAATGGGTTTGGTCGTATCGGTAGAAACATTTTTCGGGCCGCCAAACAATATGGTAAAGACGATATCGAATTTGTAGCAGTAAATGACCTGACAGATTCAAATAGTCTTGCCCATTTACTGAAATACGATTCCAATTTTGGTATTTTCCCCGGTGATATTAAGGCTGAAGGCGAGAGCCTCGTCGTTAACGGCAAAGAGATCAAAGTGCTTGCCATAAAGGAGCCGGTTGAATTGCCCTGGAAGGACATGGGCGTGGATGTCGTAATCGAATCCACGGGTCATTTCACTGCGCGCGAGCAGGCCAGCAAGCACCTGGAAGCCGGCGCCAAGAAAGTGCTCATCAGCGCCCCCGCCAAAAACCCGGATATTACCGTGGTTGTGGGCGTGAATCACAAAAAGTACAACGCTGATACGCATCATATCATTTCGAACGCTTCTTGCACCACGAACTGTCTGACGCCGGTTGCGAAAGTGGTGCTGGACAACTTTGGCATTGTCAAAGGATTGATGACCACAATCCACTCTTATACAAACGATCAGCGCATTCTTGACTTTCCTCACAAGGACTTACGCCGGGCGCGTGCAGCAGCCGTTTCTATGATCCCTACAACCACAGGGGCTGCCAAGGCGGTTGCAGAAGTTGTGCCTGAGTTGAAAGGTAAAATGGACGGCATGGCCATTCGTGTGCCCACTCCCAATGTGTCTCTGGTCGATGTTGTATTTCAGTTGGAAAAGACGACAAGCGCTGATGAGTTAAATGCTGCTTTGAAGCGCGCCTCCGAGAATGAGCTCAAAGGTGTGCTCGGTTTTACGGATGAACCGCTGGTCTCCAAAGATTTTAACGGCAATCCTCTATCATCGATCGTCGATGGGCTCTCCACAACTGTGATGGACGGCAATTTTGCCAAGGTGCTCGCATGGTATGACAATGAGTGGGGATTTTCCTGTCGCGTCCTCGACCTTGTACAACATGTCGCTGCCGATTAATAGATTGCTTACTGTGAATAACCAACAGATCGCGTATAACCAATGAATCCAAGACGACTCATTATCGGCGGCAACTGGAAGATGTATAAGACGCCGTCAGAAGCAGCGGCGACGGCGAAATCCCTGAAAGTCAAACTGGTAAACCTCGAAGACGTCGACGTCGTTGTGTGCCCGCCTGCAACTGGCATTGTGCCGGTCGTAGAAATATTAAGGCAAACGAAAATCAAGATAGGCGGGCAAAACATGCATTGGCAGGATGAAGGCGCTTTCACCGGCGAAATTTCCGGCAAGATGTTGCTGGATGCCGGCTGTGAGTATGTGATCATCGGCCACTCCGAACGTCGGCACGTCTTTGGCGAAGATGATGAAACCATCAATCAGAAGGTTCTCAAAGCGCTCGACGTAGGTTTGAAGCCTATTTTTTGCATCGGCGAAAAACTGGAAGAGCGAGAGGCTGGCAAGACAAACGAGGTTGTGGAGAGCCAGATTCGCCAGGGTTTGCAAGATGTGAAAGTTGACAATCCTGCGGGCCTGGTGGTTGCGTATGAGCCGGTGTGGGCTATCGGCACGGGCGTTAATGCGACGCCGGAACAGGCGGAGGAGGTGCACGGATTCATTCGGGAACTTTTACAGGACACGTTTAGTGTAGATGTTGCTAACAAGATATGCATCCAGTATGGCGGCAGCGTCAAACCTGACAATGCAGAAGCTCTTCTGAGTCAACCGAACATAGATGGTGCGTTGGTTGGGGGCGCCAGCTTGCAGGCTGATAGCTTTACCGCAATCATCAAAAAGGCACAATCTATTAAATCTTAAAAAGAGAAAACATGTACGGATTCCTGCTTTTGATTTATCTGATCGTTTGTTTTGGTCTCATCGTCGTCATCCTTTTGCAATCGAGCAAAGGCGGGGGGCTTGCCGGCGCTTTTGGAGGAGGGGGTGATATGGGGGCGGTGTTTGGCGGACGTGGTGCTGCTTCTTTCCTCAGCAGAGTTACGACCGGCCTGGCAACGGTATTCATGTTGCTTTCCCTCGTGCTTTCTTTGATCAACCGGGGAGATACTCAAAGCGGAGGCTTAATCCAGCAAGAGCAACAAAAACGAACCACACTGCCCTCCAGCGTGCCGGTCGTTCCTTCCGAGGATGGCCAGCAGGGTGTTTTGCCGCAACAACAGGCGCCTGCTCAAGGAGCGACTCAGGCGCCCGTTGATACCAGTCAATAGAGACTGAAGGCCGAAGTGGTGGAATTGGCAGACACGCACGGTTGAGGGCCGTGTGGGGCAACCCATGGGGGTTCGAATCCCCCCTTCGGCACAAAGAAGCTGCACCCTAAATAGATGGTTCATTTCCTTTAGCCAGCATAATGTTTGGAATAACCCATCCAGACAAGATAGTAAATAGTATTGACCCTTCTGGAACGCTGGCCGCTTAAGCTTAGTCTCATATAGTGAGCAACATGAATACGAAAAAAATCTTTACAAATGAATGGGAGGTCCGTATGCGTTTCTTGAAGATTCTGGTCGCCGCTTTCAGCGTGGTGATATTACTTGGGATTTCTGTCAACAACTTGGTTGCACAGGAAGATCTGAATCAACAGAAACAGGAAATTATTAAAAAGGTCGCTGAAATCGACAAGAAGCTTGCAAACGCCACTCCGGAGGAGTATGAGGAGCTCAGCAAGGAGCGTAAAAACCTCGAAGAGCAACTCAAAAAGGTCAACGCCAGGTTGATGGCCGATGTTGAAGCAATGAAGAAAATAAATGAAGCAAAACGCGCTTATAACAACGGCAACAATGCCTACAAGCTGGGACAATACTCAGACGCTATTGAAAGCTACGACAAGTCGATTTCATTAGACCCAACGTTCTATCTCGCGTACTACGGCAAGGGATTGGCCCTGAAAAAACTGCGGAAATACAATGAGGCCATCGAGGCTTTTAGACTCTGCAACGAACAGAACCCGTCATACGCCAATGCCTATATCGAGCTAGGCAAGATTTATGACAGGCTGGGCCAAGATGATAGTGCCATCGCGACTTATAAGGCTGCAGTCGAGAATAGCCCGAGCTCATACAAGGCTTATTACCAACTGGGTTCGGTCTATCTCGATAGCAAGAAAGACTACAACAAAGCAGCTCAGGCCTTTACGCAAGCAACACAGCTCAACCCGGACTATGATTTGGCCTTCTACAGTCTGGGAGTAAGCTTGACGGAGCTGGGACGCCATGACGAGGCCCTGATCGCGCTTGACAATGCCATTGATGTGACGCGAAGGAGAAATTGGCATTCGCCGCATTATCGCAAGGCAGTCATTTATAATAAGATCGGCAACTACAGGAAAGCCAAAGAGGCCGCTGACCAGGCCTTGCAGTTGGAAGATGACTATGCCCCGGCAGCATACGAAGCCGGCAAGGCCAGCAAGGAACTCGGACAGTATGATCAGGCCATTTCATACTTCAGGATAGCTCAGAAGGACCGGCAGTGGAAACGGACCGCGGATTACGAAATCGATCTGATCGTTAACCGAGATAAATATGGCGGCAATTAAGGTTTGATTAGACATCATGACAAAACACCCATCAACTATTGGTGGGTGTTTTTTTTATCGCTTGCCTGCAAACCAACTCCCTTCCAATCCGATGAAAAGACCATGGCTTCGATTTTATGAAAGTAACGTACCGCAGATGTTGGAGGCGCCTGAGGCAACCTTAAGTCATCTGTTTGAGCAGGCGGTTCAGAATAATCCCGGTGGTGTGGCAATTTCCTATTATGGCAAGGAAATGACGTACAGTGAACTCGGCAGCCTGGTGCAGCAATTTGCCAAAGCGCTCGCAAGACTGGATGTGAAGAAGGGAGATCGGGTGGCGCTAATGCTGCCGAATATTCCGCAGTATGTCGTCTTCCATTTCGCAATTCTGAAACTTGGCGCGATTATCGTACCGACCAATCCGTTATACGTCGAACGCGAGCTCAAGTATCAATTGAACGACAGCGATGCCGAAACCATCATAACCCTGGACCGTACCTTTGCCGTCGTCAACAAAGTGCGCGCGCAAACCTGCTTGAAGAATATCATCGTGACCGGCGTTCAACGCTACCTGCCAACTTTGCTTCGACTCCTGTACCCGGTCAAGGCAAGACGGGAAGGCAACCTTGTCCGCATCGAGCGTCAACCGGGC
>CAZVSL010000229.1:0-9176 GCA_964629935.1 uncultured Calditrichaceae bacterium
ATTTTGTGCCAGGGTGAAATGCCAGTATGCATTGTCCGGCTCTTCCTGCACTTGCTTGCACAGCAGCTCGTAGTTGCGCCGGCTCTTCCCGGCCATTTCTGCTTCGCTCTTGGCGTAACCGAGATGGTGCAGCATGATATTCGAGAATCCCTCTTTGCCGTTCAAGGCTGCCACGGAGGGCGAGATTTGTTCGTGGATACGACCGGAATAGCGAATGCCCGGGACATTACGGAAGAGCCGGTGGGCGCGACTGATGTGTCCCTTCTTGTGCTGCGCCTTCGGGCTATCTATGAGCACGTTGACACACATTTTCGAGGTATTGTTGAGCCAGCGCCGCACTTCAGGTTTGCTGGCGGGATCGAGACGCTCGTCAGCATCGAGCTGCAGGATCCAGTCGCCGCTGGCATATTGCAGGCAGGCGTTTCGGGCCGCGGCGAAGTCATCACACCAGTCGAAGTGATAAACTTTTGCACCAAACTGACGCGCGATTTCCGGCGTGCGGTCTTCCGAGCCGGTGTCCACCACGATGATCTCATCGACAACGCCCTGGACGCTTTTCAGGCAGTCAGGCAGGAAGGCCTCTTCGTTCTTGACGATCATGCAGAGTGAGAGTTTGGGGGGCATTTGGACTGTGGTATATGGTATAGGGTATAAGGTATAGGGGTTTACGGTTTCTGAATTCCGATCATGGCATCACGCCGCCTTTTGGGCTTCATTTGGGCTGGTGCGCTCTGAGCTCAATGCTTTCAGTACCTTCATATAGGCTTTGACAGCATTGGTAAAATCAAACCACAAAGCCTGATTCTTGTCGTTTACTTCCGGATTTTTGCGGCCAAGCTCAATGGCGCGGTCCAGGCTATCTGCTGCTTTTTGCCATTCCTGCTGGTCTGCATACAGGTAGCCGAGGTCGACATAGCCGACCCAGAATTTCGGATTGGTTTCCACGGCTTTGTGCAGCCAGCTTTCGGCCCCGCTTGGGTTTTCTTGCCGTCGGCAAATCTTACCCAGAAAGTGATAGACGTGGTACAAATAGGCGCCGGCAGAGCTGCCGAACAGATTGAACACCGGCCGCTCTTTTAGCTGCTCATGTTTGTCGAGATAGGTCGTGAAAATCTCCTGAGCCCGCGTGAGCTCGCCTTCTTTGTAATACGTCAATCCGAGAAAATAATAGGGGTCTAGGAAGTTTTCGTTTATGGCGATGGCGCGCTCGCAATATTCCCGCGCCGTCTTCATGTCGTTGCGATCATGGCAAATCATGGCCAGGTTGTTGAGCGCCATCAACACCACATGCTGTTTGTCGAGCGCGTGCTCGTCCATGCGTTTTAGCGCACGTTTGGCATAATCTTCTGCCAGGTCGAATTCGCGATTGCCGATATGCATCATGCTCAGATAGAACAGCGTTGTGGGCGAATCCGGGTTTTCACTCAGACGACGGTAGAGAATCTCCTTGTTGCGCTCGCGCTTGTCGTGCATTTGCTCGGTGGTGAGATTGTAGCCGTGGTGCAGCAGGTTGATATCGACTGCCAGCACTTCGCCGTCTATCTTCAGGATTTCGTGGATAGGATTGATATAGTAGAAATCCGGCCGGTTCCTGAACAAACGCACCAGGTAATGGATAGAAGGCTTGTTTTCGCCAAATGTGGTTGAGACGCGATTGTGTATTGCCAGGTAGGCGCCGTCACATGCATCCTGATGGATGAGCTCGCGCACCTTGTATTGGTCTTCGGCGAACAATTCCTCATCGGCGTCTAGCTGAATGATCCAGTCGCCTGTGGCTTGTTTGATGGCGAAATTGCGGGCGGCGGCAAAGTCTTGCTGCCATTCATGGTGATAAACTTTGGCGCCGAACGATTCTGCGATGGCGACGGTCTTGTCGCTTGATCCGGTGTCGACGATGACTATTTCATCGGCAACTGCTCGCAGACTGCGGAGACAGCCCGGCAGGCGCGTCTCTTCATTCTTGACGATGAGACAGGCGGAGAGTCTGACATCCGCCTGCCTGCGAACGCGCTCGATTTCGCTCAAATATGCGTCCACTTCCTCGTTGCGATAGTTGCCGGCGCCGGCCTGCTTCAAATGATGCGACGCTTTGTTGAAGCGACATAGAGTCATCTCGATCACGCCCAATTCGAATTGTGCTTCTGTATAGGTACGGTTGAGCGTTAGCGCCTGATTGAAGCAGAGAATAGCCTGGCCGTAGCGCAGTTGGCTGGCATGCACCATGCCCTCGAGGTATGGCAGCTCAGCGTCCTCAGCATGCGCGCGCCGGAGCCGTCTTAGTCGCTCCAGCGCTGCCGTCATCTTGTCCTGCTTGATGAGCCGGATGATGCGATTCTTGCGCTTGCGAAGATTGTCCTGAGTGGCGTGGCTCATGATCGTGGCTACTCGGAGGTTACTTCTTGAATTTTCTCCAGGGCCGAAATCGCTGTGCTATTGTCGGGGTCGACTCGCAGCACCTGTTTCAGGACATAGGTTGAGGACTCGAGGTCTCCGGCTTCGGAGTACAAGCCTGCAACTGAGATCAGGGCCTCCACATCTTGCGGATAGTCCTGCAGAATGGCGCGATAGGTTTCAACCCCTTTGTCATAGTCGCCTGTTTCGATATACATATCCGCCAGATTTTTACGGGCGTCGAGAAAATCCGGATCGATATCTACGGCTTTTTCAAATGCGCTGATGGCGCTTTCCTGATCGCCGAGATGCGCGGACACGATGCCGTAGCTGTTCAGGATTTGGGAGCTGACGTCTTCGACGCTGAGCGCCTGCTGGAAGTACTGTTTGGCGCTGGCATAATCTTGTCGATATTGATTGATGATGCCGAGGCCATAGAGCGCTTCGAGCTCGCCGGGCGTTCTTTTCAGCGTGTTTAAATAACTCGTCTCGGCCTCGTCGAGCCGGCCTTGTTGCAACAACTCGCTGCCTGGCAGAAGTTTTACTTTGGTATAACCTGCAAACTGTCCTGTCATTATTCTAACTCCATTTAGCTGACAAAATTGACTAAGCTGGTTTGCACCACTTCGGACATTGTCCTCAGTCCTGTGGTAATTGCGTTTTGTATAATTTGTGAGGTCACCACCGCTTCCACGATATCGGTGTCCTGAATCTTGGATATCGCATCGGCGAAGTTGATGTTTTCCATTGCGATGATACTTTCGGTGGAGCTCAGGCGGCTCATGAGAATGCCGAACTCGGATTCATTGGCGATGGTCTGGTCGATGGCCTGCTGAAGCTCGGTAATGGTATTTTGGATGGCAGCGGTGTCGTTGGTTTCCAGTCCTTGCTTCAGCGCTGCCATGGTAGCAAAGATATCGACGCCACCGGCCGGGCTGAAGATTTCGTTGCCCGGTTTGTTGTAGGTTAGCTCGGTTTCGAATCCAATCTTGCCCTTGATGGCTTTGTCATTGCCGTTGTAGGTCACGACATCGCCGGCGCGGGTGTATGGATTCTGCCCTGTGGTCAGGGTGCCAGCGAAGATGAACCGATTGCGATACTTTGTATTGCCGGCATCGATGAGCACGCTGATGAAGTGGTCTACCTGATTGGCGAGGCTGCTGCGAGCGCTTTGGTCTGCTGTGTCGGATGCGCCACGCACTGCGATTTCCTTGGCATCTTCCAGGGTATCGATGACCTGTTCCAGCGCACTACTGCCGTGGTTGACGAAATCCCGCATAAGCGTGATATTCTTGCCATACTGCTCGTTGCGTGACATCAAAACCTTGAAGCGCTCGACCTGCACCACGCCGGTCGGGTCGTCCGATGGCCGGCGCAACTTGCGCGTGGTGGCGATATCCATCTGCAGTTTTTGTGATATCTGCCGGTTGCGCTCGATGGATGACAGCATTGTCGTGGCCATCATTTTGTTGGTAACTCGCATATATGTTTGCCTGCCTTTAGATTGCGTGTATGCAGCACATTAGATCATGTTCATGACGGTCTCTGTCATCTCATCCACGGTGGTGACGACGCGGGACGCTGCTGTGAACGCGGTCTGATGCTCGATCATGTTTGTCATTTCTTCGTTCAGGGATACGCCCGAAATTGACTGGCGCGTCAACTCCAGCTTTTCCACTGTCAGACTGAAGCTGTTTTCCATAAGCATGGATTCCTGCGCCTGTGTGCCGACGTTCGACAGCAGCGAATTATAGAAATCCGAGAAAGTAAACTGGCTGTCGTCCATGGTCAATTTATCGGTCAGGTCCGCCATGGCCAGCGCCGTCGCATTGTTGCCCGGTTCACCGGCTGTGTCCGAGCTTGCAATCAGGTTGGCGTTGTTTTCGATTTCATTGCTGATTGTGAAATCGGAGGCGCCCGAAGTTCCCGGATCGAAGAAGTTGATGCCGGTTATGTCGTCCAGATTGAAACCAGTCCTGTGGATGGCGTTGACTTCGTCAGTCAGGTTTATTGCCAGCTCGTTTAGCTGACTCATGTAGCCCGGCACATTTTTGTCCCGCAGATCCAGGATGCCTTTGATTTTGCCGTCATTGATGACAGCGACATTGTCATCCCGTACGAAGACGATACTGGGTCCGGGATCGGACTGATTTTGGACGGCTAAGCCCAGTTGCTCTGCCTGCGTATCCACCACCACCATGCGGCTGCCGATCGCCACATTTATGGAGCCGGCCTCACTTTCAAAAGTTTTCACATCCACGAGCTTGCTCAGCTTATCCACCAGCAAATCGCGCTGGTCCCGCAGGTCCGGGGCTTCATGTCCGCTGACTTCGGCCCGCACGATGCGGTCGTTCATTTCCGCAATTTCTGAGGTCAGGCGATTGATTTCATCGACGCCTGCCTTTAATTCTCCGTTGAGCTGATTTTGATAGTCTGACAACTGCTTGTGAATGCGCTTGAAATTGCTGGTCACGGTTATGGCTTTTTGGCGTACCACGGTTCGTGCTGCCGTGCTTTCCGGATCATTAGCCAGATCCTGAAACGAGTTGAAGAACTCCTCCAGACTGCGATTCAGGCCAAATTCCGAAGGCTCGTTAAAGATATCTTCGATGAAGTGTAGTCCCGAGCTCTTAAATTGATGTTGGTGTAGTGACGGTCGCTCCGTCATCAATTGCTGGTCCACGAGCTCGCTGCGGATGCGCTCGATTCTTTCTACTGTCACGCCCGAACCGATAAAACCCAGACCGACGTCGGTCGAGCGTGTGGAAGTCAGCGTCACACGCTGCCGAGAGTATCCCTCGGTATTGACATTGGCAATGTTGTTACCGGTCACACTCATTGCCGCCTGGTGGGCGTTCATGGCGCGACGGGCAATGCCCAGTATTCTCAACAGGTCAGACATGGTTACCTTTAAGCAAGTTGGTCCAGAACGTTTTTTCTTTGCACAGCTTTGTTCATCTTGCCGTCCTTCTTGTAGACGTTTGTGGCATCCGGACTGAGCAGCAGCTCCATACTCTTTTCGATGAACTTGAGCGAATGGTTTAGCAGAAACTGGTTATTTTTATTCATTATTTGGATGCGCTCGATCAGATTGCGCAGCAAATCCCGTTGTTCCTGCAGCCGTTGTGCATATCGCTTTTCCACTTTATCGATGATTTCGCTCAACCTGGGGTTGAGATTTTCCATGTCGAGTTGTCGCGCCAGTTTGCGGGAGCGGTCCATGCGCTCTGCTTCGAGTGATTTTGTCTGGCTGGCCAGCTCGGTTTCGCTTTCCACGCTGGCGTTCAACTTATCGATCTCGCCCTCCACAATCGCTCTTTGCTTCTCATGCAGCGTTTTAAGCAAGCTGTTGAAAGCCTCGATTTCACTTGCGATAATTTCAATCAGCTCTTCAACGATGGCTTCCATCTACAAGTCTCGATAGTTTTGCAGCACTTTCTGAACGTAGCGCTGCGTTTCTTTGTAGGGCGGAATGCCCATGAAGCGGTCGACCGCAGCCGGCCCGGCGTTGTATGCACTGAGCGCCAACACAAGCTTGCCGCCGAAACGGTCGAGCATCATACGCAGATATTTCGCGCCGCCAAATACGTTTTGCCTGGGGTCAAACCGATTCTTGACTCCGAGTTCTTTGGCAGTTTGCGGCATCAACTGCATGAGGCCAACAGCGCCTTTGCTGGAGACGGCATTGGCCTTGTAGGCGCTTTCTACTTTTATAACAGCTTCCACCAAACCGGGATCCAGATCGAATTTCTCGGCTGCCTCTGCGATGATGTCACGGTCCCATTCGTGCGAGACTGTGGGTTGTGCTGCCGGGCGGATGGTCCGCAGTCTGTAATCTGCCAGGGTTGCCGTGCCGGGCATGTCGCTCTCCTGATACTTCGTGAGACTCTCAATTAATATATCGGAGAGCTGCAAGCCTCCCTTGCCAGCAATCGAGTTCGCTATCTCCTGTTCGAACATGCCGGCATAGATTTCTCCGCCCGCGCCTTTGCCAAACAGGCCGGATTCCGGCATGCTACGGCGCATGCCCTTCAGGAACTGCGCGATGAAAATGGACTCGAAGTCTGCCGCTGCTTTCTGCAGCCGGGCCATATCCTTGTCAGATATTTGCCGCGTACGCCGGTTTGCTGCGGTTTCGCGTGCTGCTTCAGGCATGTTCAGGTTGTGATTCGGGCTTATTTTCATGTTCTTGCTGGCGTTACATGATCACCAGGTCCGCCTGCAGCGCGCCGGCTTCCTTGATGGCCTGAAATATGGCGATGATGTCTCTCGGCGTGACGCCCAGTTGGTTCAGCGCCGTGGCGATATCGCTGACTGTAACAATGTTCTTGACTACAGCAGTGCGCGCTTCCTCCTGCTCTACCGTAGTATTGGTAATGCCATCGATGACAGTGCGACCGCGCCGGCTGAATGGCGCCGGTTGCGAAATCACCGGTATGCGCTTGGTGTGGATGGTCAGGTTGCCGTGCGACACCATGATCTCGGAAATCCTGACCTCGCCGCCGGCCACAATGGTGCCGGTGCGTTCGTTTATGACAACGCGAGCCGTGCGATCCTGCACCACGCTCAGGCCCTCCAACTCTGCCAGAAACTGCACGATCTGGCCGGGCTGGACAATGGTCGATGGCCAGTCGATGGCGACCGTCGCGGCATTGAGCGGCGTGGCCAGGTCTGCGGCAAAATGGCTGTTTATCCGGTCTGCAATTCTTGCCGAGGTGGTGAAGTCCGGCTTGCTCAGGGTAACGCCCAGCGGCTGGCGCATATCGAACTCGAAGGCCAGCTCTTTCTGGACGATGGCGCCGTTAGGCACGCGCCCTACGAGCGCGTAGTTTTGCCGGATTTTCTCACCTTCGCCGGTTTCGATATTGAAGCCGCCGATGGATATGGCGCCCTGCGCCATCGCATAGATTTCACTGTCTGTGCCCAGCAACGGTGTTTGCAGCAAGACGCCGCCCTCCAGGCTTTTCGCATCGCCGAGAGAGGATACTGTCACGTCCATGCGCACACCCGGATGCAGAAACGGCTCGATGCGCGAGGTCACCATGACTGCGGCTACGTTGCGCACGCGCAGCCGGTCGACCGGCACCGTGATGCCGAATTTTTCCAGCATGTTGGTGATGGACTGCACTGTGAAGATGGCGCCGCTGGAGCCGCTGCTGCGGTCGCCGGTGCCATCCAGGCCAATGACCAGACCGTAGCCAATCAGGTGCATGGATTGCAAACCACGGAAGGAGGCGATATCCTTGATACGCGATTGTGCCGTAACCATCCCGGGCGCCAGCCATAAAATCAGAAGAAGAATCAAAGCTCGTATTTGCGTTTCTCTCGCCATCGTTATCAGTTATCAGTTATCAATTATCAAGCCAATGCCACTGCCACTGCCACTTTACCACCTGCCACCTGCCCTAGTTTCCCACAACTCCCAGAACCAGATAAGCTGATGCGGTCAGTCCTGCCATAACCATCCAGGTTGTCCAGCGGGCGATGACCGATGGTTTCCCCAGCTTGTTCATTAAGCCGTCCTTCTTGTATGCGATCTCGACGTTGGCGAGATTGTAGGAGAAGACAAGGTTGTCGGAGCTGATATCTTTCTGCCGCGCCGTTCCTTTTACCTGTAGAATGAACGTTTCGCCGTTGACTTCCAGGCGGCGTTTGCCTTGCAACGTCAGGTTGCCTTCCGGTGAAATGTCCGTAACCAGCGCGGAAATCTTGCCGGTCAACCTGTCACTTTGCAGGGCATCGGCCCTGCCGCTGTTCTGGCTTTCGAAATCGTCTTCGGCCGTGAACTGTGGCAGAAAACGCGTCAGGTTGCCGGTGATGCTGCCCGAGGCTTTGATGCTGCCCTTCTCCGTCATCTTGCTGTCCGACTGCTGTGAGCCGGCAGTCGATTCGATGATCACAATGGTCACGATATCGCCGACGGTTTTGGCCTTGAAGTCGGTATAAAGCGAACGTTCTTTATATCGGTCGTAATCCTGTGAGAAGGCTGTTTGCGACAGGCAGACAGCTATTGTCATCAAAACCCAAATTGCTTTTGTTTTCATCTAAATCATCCCTGTCAGAAGTTTACAATCACCGCGGTCGCATCGTAGACCACGGCATGAAAGGTGCGTCTGGTTTCCAGGCATTTCACCAGGATTTCTTCACCGGCCTGTCCGTCCTGGCGCGCCATGCCCGGCATGGTAACTTCGAGGCTGCCCCTTCGGAAATGGATTGTCAGTGGGTCGCCTGCTCGTATCAGCGGCTGAGCTTCGAGCATGTCGCCAGTTAAGGCTTCGCCCGATCTGACGATCCGGCGTGTTCGCAATCCGACTACTTTGTGAATTTCCGTGAAAGGATCGTGTTGCAGCCTGGTTGTTTCCCGGCGCGCCAGGGCAAGCTGCGAGGCCTGCACCACCGCGTGCCGGTCCAGTTGTTCTGTCGCGACCACGATATCCTGATAGGTGCGCACGCGTAGCTTGACGCGGAACATGGTCTGCAGTCTGCCGTTCTCAAAAGCGCCGCAACGCACGAGCTGCAAGCCGGTTCTCGGTCGCCGCTTCGAGGGCAACACCTGCACTTCGTCCCAGCTCATATTGTTTTGTGGCTGGGGCCGGATTTCTTCTATCTGCATAACGAGATCATCTCGCTTGACCGACAGCTCGTGGCTGAAATGGGACTTCAGGTTGACGGCGATTTCATCGGAGAGCGCACGGTCTGAGCGTGTGCCCGCACGGCCGGACGCAAAATTTCCGGCCAGCAGCATGACGGCAAGCATCGCGCACCCGGCGTTTGTCAGCGGCATA
>CAZVSL010000230.1:0-9149 GCA_964629935.1 uncultured Calditrichaceae bacterium
CGGGATCGATTCATAAAAGCCGGCGCTATCATCGCGATCGTCGGTTTCTTTCTGATATATATCATGTCGCGCAGCACGAGCTCGCCTTCTGAATATAAAGTGACCGAAGTCGTCAAGATCTATCCCTCCCAGGCGCTTGCAACTCTGACGGCGACCGGATATGTGGTCGCGCAGCGGCAGGCGGCGATTGCCTCCAAAGCGACAGGCCGGCTCGAGTACCTCGGCGTTGAAGAAGGGGATGAAGTGCAGCACGGACAACTCATAGCCCAATTGGAGCATGATGATGTTGATGCTGCGCTGGCCCGTGCCCGCGCGAATCTAAGTATGGCTGAGGCCACCCTGGAACAAAGATTGGCGGAGTTGGCTGAAACCCGCCTGAACTATGATCGACAGAAAGACCTTTTGGCCAAGAAGCTGATCTCCCAGTCGGATTTCGATATTGCGGAAGCGCGTTTCAAGAGTAGCGGCGCGGCAGTTGCGGCAGCCAGAGCGCAAATAGAAGTGGCGCGCGCAGAAGTCACTGCGGCAGAAGTGGATGTTGAGAACACGCGTATACGGGCTCCGTTTGCAGGCACGGTGCTCACCAAAAATGCAGATGTTGGTGAAATGGTGGCGCCGTTTGCCGCTTCGGCGAATTCACGCGGCACGGTTGTGACAATTGCTGACATGCGCTCGCTGGAAGTGGAAGCGGATGTTTCCGAGGCCAATATTCAACGGGTGCAGCAAGGCCAGCCGTGTGAAATCATTCTCGATGCTTTCCCGGACATGCGCTATCCCGCTTATGTCCACAAAATCGTGCCAACAGCCGACCGGGCCAAAGCGACCGTTCTTACCAAAATACGCTTCAAAGAACGTGACAGCAAAGTGCTGCCGGAAATGAGCGCGAAGGTCCATTTTCTTGCTGACGCTGCCGGCGGGAACGGCAGCGACAAGCCTTTCTATGCTGTACCTGAACAGGCGTTGACAAAGAGAAACGGGCGCCCGGTGGTTTTCGTTGTGCGCGCTAACACTGCGGCCGAAACGCCTGTCGAAATCGGCAGAACAGTGGGCGACAAGATTGAGATTGTGAGTGGGTTAAATCCGGACGACAAAGTTGTGACCAACCCATCACAAAGCCTGAAGACGGGCGACAAGGTGAATACTGATTAGCAATCTTGCACGTCCGAGAATTACAAATCATCGAACTGCGGAGAGAAAATTTATGTCAGAGGTACTTGTCGACATTCGGAATGTGTCTAAGTCATATCGACGAGGCAGTCAGACTGTTCCCGTTCTCAACGGCATTACGCTTTCGGTTCCGAGCGGCGAATTCCTGTCATTGATGGGCCCCTCCGGGTCAGGTAAGACTACTCTGCTCAATATAGTCGCTGGCATCGATAAACCGGATGCTGGCAGTGTGACAGTCGCCGGCACCGATATTGCAAAGCTCAATGAGACTGAATTGGCCAGGTGGCGGGCGCGGCATGTTGGCTTCATCTTTCAGTTCTACAATCTGATGCCTGTGTTGACTGCGTTTGAAAACGTCGAGTTGCCGCTGCTGTTGACCAGTCTCAGCAGGACGAAGCGCCGCCAGCACGTCGAGACTGCGCTCGATATTGTCGGATTAAGCGATCGCATGAAGCATTACCCGAACGAGCTTTCAGGTGGGCAGGCGCAGCGCGTCGCCATTGCCCGCGCCGTGGTTACGGATCCCACTATCATTGTCGCAGATGAGCCAACCGGGGATTTGGACAAAGACTCGGCTGAGGAAATCCTGACTTTGCTTTCTCGCTTAAACTCTGAGCACGACAAGACAATCATAATGGTAACGCATGATCCCCGCGCCGCTGAACATGCGCATGTGACCCGGCACTTCGACAAAGGCGTCCTGGAAGATCTGGTGGCGGCATGAGGTATAATACATGAAAGTGTTTAAGCTGATCTTCAAAAATACTCTGCGTCACAAGTTGAGAACTTTGTTGACGACGCTTGGCATTGCCATCGCCGTCATTGCCTACGGTTTGCTCAGTACTGTCATCGATGCCTATTTCATCGGCGTCGAAGCTTCTTCCGACACGCGGCTGATTACGCGCAACGCTGTTTCCCTGACTTTCCCTTTGCCGCTGGCTTACCGAAACAAGATCGAGCAAGTCCCCGGTGTGACAACGGTCTCGTATGGCCAGTGGTTTGGCGGTACTTATATCGACCAGAAGAACTTCTTCCCGCAGTTTGCCGTGGAGCCGGAGAGTTTTCTGAAGCTCTATCCCGAATATGTTTTGACCGGGGCGGAGCGCAAGGACTTCCTGCGTGAGCGAAACTCTTGCATCGTGGGCCGCAAACTTGCCGAGAAATATGACTGGCAAGCCGGCGATAGCTTTCGACTCACAGGCACGATTTTCCCGGGGGATTGGGATTTCGTTATTCGCGGCATTTACGATGGCCGCGATCCGGCCACAGACGAAACTTCGATGTTTTTCCACTGGCAGTATTTGGATGAAAGCCTGGGCCTGACAGCGCCCGGGCGGACCGGACAGGTTGGTATTTACTATGTCGGTGTCGAAAATGAAAGTCAAGTCGTGCAAGTGTCCGAGCGCATCGATGCCATGTTTGACAATTCGCTCGCTGAAACCAAAACCGAAACAGAGAGGGAGTTTCAGATGAGCTTCATCAGCATGGTTGGCACGGTTATCACGGCTGTGCGGATCATCTCGGTGGTGGTGATCGCGATTATTCTGCTGGTTCTGGCCAACACCATGGCCATGACTGCTCGGGAGCGTGTCTCCGAATATGCCGTCATGAAAACCCTGGGATTTTTGCCGAAACATATTGTCGGGCTGATCTTCGGCGAGTCCGCGGTAATCGCGTTGTTGGGCGGCGCGCTCGGTCTCGCTTTGACAGTGGTCGTCGTCGGCTGGTTCGAGGGCTTTCTGACTCAGAACCTGGGCAGCTTTTTTCCGGTTTTCGAGATGTCTACAGAAACGCTGATCACAGCCGCGCTCGCTGCTCTATTTGTAGGTATCGCAGCCGCGCTGTTTCCGGGCTGGCAGGCCGTGCAAATGCGCATCGCTGACGGCCTGCGGCGTGTGGGGTGACGGATGTTGTTTTTGGGCCCTACTGTTTAGGTAACGAAGCACGAAATCTCAAAAACCAAATAACAAATAAACCTCAACGACCAATACACCAAAATTGCAAAAAATCAGATCTGGCGTCGAAAGATGACGGCAAGGATATTTGAATTCAAGCTGAGATAATGATGACTTATGAAGATCCCGATCACGTACAATTTGCGAAACCTGATAGCCAGAAAGTTGACAACAATTCTGACGGTGCTGGGGATTGGGCTGGTGGTTTTCGTGTTCGCAGCGGTTTTGATGCTGGCTGAAGGTTTCCGGAAAACGCTGGTCAGCACAGGTGATTCGGACAACGTCATTTTCTTGCGCCGCGGATCGACAGCCGAGCTGACCAGCGGCATCCCACGTAGTCAGACAAATATACTGAAAGCGTTGCCGCAGGCAGCACAAACCGATGCCGGCAAACCGCTTATCGCGGGCGAGGTGGTGGTGGTGAATAATCTGCCGCGGCGTGCCGACGACCAGCCTTCAAATGTTATCGTCCGCGGCGTTTCGCCGCAATCATTGACGTTGCGGCAGCAGGTGACGCTAATAGAGGGCAGAATGTGGCAGCCCGGCACTTCAGAGATCATCACCGGTAAAGGTGTGGCAGAAAAGTTCAAAGGTTGCGGCCTGGGCGAGTCGGTTGAGATGGGCATGCGAGAGTGGACCGTCGTTGGCGTCTTTGATGCCGGCGGCACCAGCTTTGATTCCGAGATTTGGGGCGACGTCGAGCA
Source organism: uncultured Calditrichaceae bacterium (assembly GCA_964629935.1). Lineage (GTDB taxonomy): Bacteria > Zhuqueibacterota > Zhuqueibacteria > Oceanimicrobiales > Oceanimicrobiaceae > CAZVSL01. The sequence goes on from CAZVSL010000230.1 coordinate 3,827, forward strand.
GTTTATGGATGCGTTCCGCCGGCCGGTGTTTTCATCCCTGACCATGAAAATGGCGGAGGGACAGCAGTTTGATGAATTGCAACAACAGATCGCAAGCGATCCGAGGCTCACAGTCGAAGTTAAGCGCGAAGTGCAGTTTTACGAGGAGCAGTCGCAAAGCCTCGGTTTGTTCATCCGGATTTTGGGGCTGACAGTAACCATCATCTTCAGTTTTGGCGCCATGACGGGCGCCGTGATCACGATGTACTCAGCCGTTGCCAACCGCGCGCGCGAAATTGGCACATTGCGCGCTCTCGGATTCAAACGTCGCAATATTCTTACTTCCTTCCTCGCTGAATGCGTCCTCATTTCAATCATCGGTGGCGCATTGGGCTTATTCTTTGCTTCATTCCTGCAGTTTGTCGACGTGTCAACCACCAACTGGGCGACTTTTTCTGAGGTAGTGTTTGGTTTTAGGTTGTCTCCGTCGATTGTTATCAACGCCATGATTTTCTCAGTCATAATGGGTTTGATCGGCGGGTTTGCGCCTGCTGTCCGTGCGGCGCGGCTGCCGGTTGTGGATGCCTTGCGTGCTTCATAGCCATTTTCATCGATATCCCGTTTACCCTTCCACACATATACCCTATACCCTATACCTTACACCATGACCATGTGCCTCGCTGTTTTCGCTTGACATTTTCCAACAGCTCCCTTAGATTATTCAGGTAGTTTGACTAAAAACAGACTGTCTATCTCAGCTCTCGCCTCGATTTCTGCATACCTTTGGCAGATAGTGTATACAAATAATCATGCAATCAAGTACGCCCAACCTCAACTCAAACAAGGAGCGTTGTTATGAGTCCCAATTTGGTTACTATCGAGCGTCATATCCTGCACACTCAGGAGCAGTATCCCGAAGCGACCGGGGCATTTTCGCAACTGATGTATGATATCGCATTTGCTGCCAAGGTTATCGCCAGAGAAGTTCGTAAGGCTGGACTGGTTGATGTGTTGGGATACACCGGTTCTACAAATGTCCATGGTGAGGATGTCAAGAAACTGGATGAATACGCTGACAATATCATCTTTCGCGCCATGGACCATACCGGCAGGTTGTGTGTAATGGCTTCCGAGGAGCAGGAAGATATCATCCCGATCCCGGAAAAGTTTGAGTGTGGCAACTATGTGTTGATGTATGATCCGCTCGATGGCTCATCTAATATCGATGCCAATGTAAGTATCGGGACCATCTTTTCGGTGTATCGAAAAGTATCCAGCGGTAAGCGCGGCTCACTGGAAGATTGTTTGCAGGTTGGGACGGCACAGGCAGCAGCAGGTTATATTATCTATGGTTCGTCCACGATGCTTGTCTTCACAACCGGGAATGGCGTACACGGCTTTACCTATGATCCGAGTGTGGGTGAGTTCCTGCTCTCACACTCCAACATCAAGATTCCAAAGCGGGGCAAAATCTACTCAGCTAATGAAGGCAATTATTCGCGCTGGGATGAGGGAACGCAGCGTTATGTTCGATATTTGAAGGAGACCGACAAAGAGACAAACCGGCCTTATTCGGCGCGCTATATCGGCTCGCTGGTGGCTGATTTCCACAGGAATCTGCTGTACGGTGGTATCTTCTTATATCCCGGAGATAAGAAAAATCCGGAGGGCAAACTGCGTTTGATGTATGAAGCGAACCCCCTGGCCTGGATTGTTGAAAAAGCGGGCGGCCTGGCAAGCGATGGCTATAACAGGATTTTGGAGAAAAAGCCGGAAACCATCCATCAAAAGACGCCGCTGGTGATCGGCAGTATGGAAGATGTGCGCGAAGCCGAAGCCTTTATGCAAGGCAAACGCTAATCCGAATCATTCAAGCTGATGCCTGCGCCAATCTAAGAGCGCCCGTAGACATCATCATAGCGTACAATATCGTTCTCATCAAAATAGCCGAACGAAACTTCCAGCACACGGCCCTGGCCTGATTTGCAGGAGAGACGATGCACGGTTTTGCGGGGGATCACGATTTCATCGCCGGGTTCGGGGTGATGCACTTTGCCGTCCAGTTCAACCTGCAAGCCTTTGTCCAGAACAACCCACAGTTCATCCCGGTTCTCATGTGATTGCGAGCTGAGAATCCCGCCTTCCTTTACGGTAATAATCTTGACCGTACACTGCTGGTTGTGAGCGTATTGCTTGAAAAATCCCCACGGCCGCTTATCCAGCAGGATTTTGCTCTTGATTTCTTGTTCTACTGACATGATTCTCCGTCGGTGTGTTGAGATTGGTCTGTTTGGTTACACCTTTCGCTGAAAAGACGAGCTCAAGCACGGAATCTGAAATAGAAATCAACATACGGATTCCGTGCTGAGAGCATCAACGATGCACAAGAACTTAGGCAGCTATTTCACCCTCAGGTCCTTGAAGCTTGCTCAGCCCAAAGAGCTTTTTGGCGCGGCTGACGATATTGTCGACCGTCAGGCCATATTGTTTGAAGAGTTCTTGATAGGGTGCGCTGGCGCCAAAGCGTTCGATGCTTATGATATCGCCTTTGGCGCCAACCCAATCCCGCCAGCCCTGGCCCACGCCTGCCTCGATAGCGAGACGGGCTGTGCATTGTGGCGGCAGAACCTGATCGCGATAGGTTTGCGGTTGTGCGGCGAACAGCTCCCAGCACGGCATGCTCACCACGCGGGCGTCGATATCTTGCGCCAGCAAGCTTTGCCTGGCTTCCAGAGCAAGCGCAACCTCCGAACCCGTTGCAATCAAAATTACATCCGGCTTCACTCCGTCTTCATTGGCCAGGATATAGGCCCCCTTTAGCAGCCCCTCTGCGCCGGCCAATTCTGTGCGGTCCAGCGTCCGTAGTTTTTGGCGTGTGAGTACCAGCATGGATGGTCCGTCGGTGCGTTCCAGAGCTGCCTGCCAGGCAAATCTAACTTCATTGGCATCAGCCGGCCGGATCACGTTGAGATTTGGTATGGCTCTGAGTGATGCCAGATGCTCGATGGGCTGATGCGTCGGTCCGTCTTCGCCCAGGCCGATTGAATCGTGCGTCATGACATAGACGACTGGCAGTTTCATCAGCGCTGCCAGGCGTATGGCCGGCCGGGCATAGTCGGTGAATACAAAAAAGGTTGCGGCAAAGGGCCGCACACCGCCGTGCAGGGCCATTCCGGAAGAGCTGGCACACATGGTATGCTCGCGTACGCCCCAGGCAATGTTGCGGCCGGTGTAGTTGCCTTTTGCGAAATAGTCGGTATTCTGCATGAGCGTGTTGGTAGAAGGCGCCAGATCCGCGCTGCCGCCAACGACCCACGGCAGGTGTGGTGCGAATGCGTTGATGACTTTCTCGGATGAAGAACGTGTGGCGATCGGGCCATCTTCAGGAGCAAAATTTGGCAAGTCTGCGTGCCAATCGTCTGGCAGCTCGCCTTTCAGAGCTTGCTCAAATTGCGCTGCTGGTTCCGGATGTGCAGCTTTGTACGCTGCAAAGCGTTCCTGCCACTCACTCTCTTCCCGTTGTCCTCGCTCGATGGCTTGCCGCATGTGCTTCTGGGCCTCAGTCGGTATGAGAAATTGCTCGTTTTCCGGCCAGCCATACGTGCGCTTGGTGAGCTTGACCTCATCTTCGCCCAGCGGGCTGCCGTGAACTTCCGGGGTATCCGCCTTGTTCGGCGAGCCATAGCCGATGTGCGTGCGCAGGATAATCATCGAAGGTTTGTCTTCAAATTTTTGCGCATTTTGAAATGCCTGTGTTATCGCACGGATATCGTTGCCTTTTTCGCCGAGGTCCTGAACGTGCCAGTCATAGCCTTCAAATCTCTTGCTGACATTGTCACTGTAGGCCAGCTCTGTTTTACCCTCGATGCTGATATGATTGTCATCATACAGACAGATGAGCTTGCCAAGACCGAGATGGCCGGCCAGAGAGGCTGCTTCATGTGACGCCCCCTCCATCAGGTCGCCGTCGCCGCAAAAGACATAGGTACAGTGGTCGACGATTTCGTGACCTTCCCGGTTGTACGTGGCTGCCAGATGCGCTTCTGCCATAGCCATGCCCACCGCGTTCATAAAGCCCTGACCGAGAGGTCCGGTGGTTGTCTCTACGCCCGGAGTGAGCTGGTTTTCAGGATGGCCGGGCGTCAGGCTGCCCCATTGCCGGAAGTTCTTGAGTTGCTCCAGGGAGAGATCATAGCCCGTCAGGTGAAGCATGGCGTACAACAACATGGAGGCGTGGCCATTGGACAAGACAAAACGGTCACGGTCAAACCATTTGGGATTGCTTGGATTGAAGCGCATGACGTTCATCCACAATGCATAGGCGGCCGGCGCCAGAGCCATGGGCGCGCCCGGGTGACCGCTGTTTGCTTTTTGTACAGCGTCGATCGCCAGGGTCCGGATTGTGTTAACACAAAGCTCTTCAACTGATTCGAATTTGTTACTCACGTCGGTTTCCTTGTTTCTTTTGATTTCAAATACGTTTGGTTTTCTTTGTCATGATGTGACACGGCGGTATAATATATTGAGAATACAATCATTAGCCCCAATAGCGTAATTGGCGGGCGGTCAGAGCAATCATTGAAGGTTAAATTAGCAACGGTGCTCACAAATGCAAATCAATTTGCCGTGACATGTACATCCTAGAAGTGAATCAACAGCATTCTGTATCAGATTATTTCTTGATGCCAGTCTCCGTGGCTGTGAATGCTGTGGACCAACAGTGGTCCGGCAAGCTCAGGCGGACAGGACGGTGTTACGGATACAACAACGCCCGAATTCAGAAGCGGTGATAATCTGTGCCCATGCACGTGACATCGAAACCGGTCTGGCTGTATGTGATGATGTCGTTGGCAATGGTGATTCGGGCTTTTCCCGGCACGCCGCCCATGGTTTGCTCAGGAATAAGAATCTCGTTGATTTTGTTGAGCTTGCCGGTTACGATATCCGGGTTGATGGAATTGGCGTGGATGGTGATGCTAAACTTCAAGGCGCTGTCGCCTCCGGCAATGATCATGGTGTCGGGTTGTGCCGGCAGTCTCGGGCACTTGTAGGTGCCCGCCCAGCGGCCGAGAAAAATCGCCGCGTCCTGTTCACTGAGCCCGGGTTCGGTTTTTTCAGATTCGCAGGAGAACAACAAAACTGTCGTTGCCAGGAGAAAACCCACCAGGATGTATCGTCCCGCATTTGCAAGTAAGTTCTTACAATGGTCGTGGCATGCCATTTCTCTCTACCCTCTGTTGTGCATTTTTCTTTTTGAGGAACCTAGCCTGCATGATTCACAAATCGCCGCCGCCACAGGATAAATCCTGCGGGTCCGCATAGCAAATCCCGCGGACTTGAACCC
>CAZVSL010000231.1:0-9078 GCA_964629935.1 uncultured Calditrichaceae bacterium
GGTTCCGTTTTCACTGTGGGCATCTTTGCCGGCACAGCCGAAGCCAGCGGCGCACGCGAGCGCAGTGATGAGAATCACGCTGATTGCTCTGCTTATCATATCGATTTTTATCTCCTGAGACAGTCTTTTGAACCTTTGAAATGAAGTAAGAATATAGTCACACCAGTCACAAATTACGTTCCCATATATGATATGTTTCGGTCTAAATTCTGGCCTGTCGCATGCTATCAAGTATCATCGGACACATTGTGGCGATGTAATTAAATTAATCCCACTATCTTCTGCCCCATTTGACATATCTTGCGCCAAAAAGTTCAGAGCATGCCATGCATTTTCCAGTTTGACAAATAAAACACTGGAAAACAAAAATTGTCTTGACAAATTAAGTCTTCGGTATTATATTGCGCGCATGAGAAAAAGACAATCAAACATGGACCTCATCCAGGACGCACGCAGCGCGCAGGCGCTGACAAACCCGATGCGACTTCGGATTCTTGAAAACCTGAGACGGCCGGATTCGGCCTCAGGGCTGGCGCGCAAACTAGACCTCCCGCGGCAGAAGATCAATTATCACCTGCGTGAACTTGAAAAGAAGGGTCTGGTTGAGCAAGTCGAAGAGAGACGAAAGGGCAATTGCGTCGAGCGTATTGTGCGCGCCACGGCTCGCTCCTACATAATCAATCCGGAGGCTCTGGGCGGGCTTGCAACGGACCCGGAAAAGATCAAGGACAAATTCTCTTCATCCTACCTGGTAGCAGTTGCCGCGCAGATCATACGCGAGCTAGCAACCCTGAGACAGCGCGCGGATAAAGCGAAAAAGAAGCTTGCCACTTTTACATTGCAAACACAAATCCGCTTTAGCAATGCCGCAGAGCTGAATGCCTTCACCGAGGAGCTGTCGGCTGCCGTCACACGATTGACGGCGAAGTACCATGATGACAAAACCCAACAGGGGCGGACCTATAAGTTCACCATTGGCGCCTATCCCGCGATCACCAAAGATGCAGACGAAGCTTGATGGTGACACGGTGGTTTGTTGCTTGCAAAGCAGCTTGAGTCGTTTGTTGAATATCTTGCTAAAACAATATATATGAAAGGAGAGCGACATGTCAGAAAGTAAAAGCCGAAAAATCGACAGAACCGTAGAAATCGCGGCCACTCCTGAGCAGGTCTGGCACGCTTTGACCGACCCGCAGGAATTGGCGCGCTGGTTTCCCACTGAGGCGCAGGTCAAGCCGGGAGCAGGCGGCGAAATACTATGGAACTGGCTGGACAAATACAAGTGGACCACGCACATCGAGGTGTGGGAAGAACCAAAATATCTTCGACTTGTCTATGATCACAAGCGTGACTTTGCGGCCGGACATCCCGAAACACAGCAGGAAAAAGGCATGGTTTCCGAACAGCCGGACAAGCTCGCCATCGATTATCGCCTGGAAGCGCGTGGCGGCAAAACGACCCTGCGCCTGGTGCATTCCGGCTTTGGCGCAGATACTTCGTGGGACGACGAATATGATGGCACCTCGCGCGGATGGAAGCTGGAGCTGCAACAACTGAAATATTATCTGGAGAATCACCGGGGCAGGGATCGCGCACTTGCCTGGTTTGACGTTAAGCTCAGTGGCTCGCCCGAATTTGTGTGGCAGAAGCTAATGGGCAAGCATGGCTTTTTCTCAGATGGCGACTTTGCCGAGCTGGCGGCCGGCGGTGCTTATTCACTCTCAACCGCAACCGGAGACCGTCTGTCCGGAAACATTATCGTTTGCGATCCCCCCTTTGACCTTGAGGCCTCGGTGCAAGAATTTGACGGCCTGCTGCTGGTCTGGCTGGACAAAAGTTACGGTCTGGCGAATGTCTACCTTTCCTCCTATAGTCTGCCACAAAAAAGTATGGATGAGCTCAGAAAGCGCTGGGAAGCGCATCTGCCGGCGTTTCTTGGCAGCTCCTGAAAGCGAGGCAATCGTCAATTGCCACTGCCTGCCAAACAAGAAAGCCACTCGCAGCAATCAACCCGAGTGGCTTTCTTGAATATGGATATAGTTTGAGATGCAATTACGGCGGCGACATACCGAACGCTTCATAGTTATACGCTGTGTATTCGCTCCACTTCTCAGGCACCTCATCTTCCGGGAATATCGCTTCGACCGGGCATTCCGGTTCACAGGCGCCGCAGTCGATGCATTCCTCAGGGTGGATGTACAGCATCTGCTTGTATGCTTCATCCCCTTCGGATAGCTCTGTATCCTGGAGTTCGTAGATACAGTCAACCGGGCATACATCGACGCATGCACGGTCCATGACATCTACGCAAGGTTCAGCGATGATATAGGTCATGAATTCACCTCCTTTCTCTTACCGGTTTGGTCTCTATTTATCATGTGTTTATTTGACCATTCTTAAACAAGTCTGCTTAACTTCTTCGATAACCGTATCGTAGCTTACCGGGATGCGTCCGCTCTTCAGATAGAAAATGGTCTGCATGACGGTTCCCATGACCATCGCGCCTCCAAGCTGAATGTCCATCTTGCGGAAAATACCCTGTCGTTGCCCCAGCCTGAGAATCTTACTCAGCATCTGTTTAGGCTTCATGTTTTTACGCGAGAGTTTCTTGAGCTCCGTTTGATGAGCAGCGAAAATGAAACTGTAGCGCCGCTGCTCCTTGCGTGAGAACTCAAAGAAGCCTTCGATGAATGCACACAGCATTTCTTCCGGCGTGCTTGCATGTTTCAAGTAGCCTTTCAGGAATTTCCAGAAATATTCAAGGTTCTCCTCGAAAACGCTGGTAGCGAGCTCATCCTTGCTTTCGAAATGACGATAAATGGTGCCTTCGGAGATACCGGCGCGGAGGGCGATATCGCGGGTGGTGGTAGCTTTGATGCCTTTTCTCATAAACAGCGCAAGAGCGGCATCTACAACGTCTGTTTTTTTGGTTATCGTGCGTGCCATAGCGGCACCTCTTTTTGATAAGTGAGTATTCACTTACACGGCAAGTATACGCAATTCTCTTACGTATGTCAAGCTTTTTTTGCCTGTTTCAGATGAAAACTGGAAAAACTTGAGAGGCCTCTCAAACGTTCATTTCAGTCGAATAGAACACCACACCCCAACAGCCAGCCGGTAGTTTTGAGTTCGCGCCCGACATCTCCTGCATCAGGCGTACCGATACACCGCCGCCACTTCTTCGTCCCCCGGGACTGCCTCGGGCTCGACGACGTACACGGTGCCGCCGTTCATAAAGGTATACATGGCTGCGGAATCCAGCAGGTCCTCGCCGTTGTAACCATCTCCTTCATACAGTTCGATTTCTCCGGAATCGCGGTCATAGCGTCCCCACTTATGCACAGTTGCGGGCACGAAGAGGGTCTCGACCTGGCCGGTTTTAGCAGCCAGGATAATTTCCGGCACTTCTGCTGAGGTCTTGCCAGTGCCTGCCAGTTGGTTGTACTTGTCTCTGGCTTCGTGCTTGTCGCGTTCGAACAGAGGAGCAACAATCTGCCAGGCTTTTTCATGGAGCTCCTGCGGTTTCACCTCGTCAGGATTTCCTTTGACCACATTCTGCATCAGATTTGCGAATGAGTTGGCTTCTCTGTAGATGGAGCACAGGTAATCGACGCAGGCCAAAACCACGGGCGTCTTGTCCTCGTGCAGCAGCCGACGTATGCCATTGTCGACCTGGCGGAAGAACTCAAGGATGTCTTTTTTCTCACGCGCTTCGTCCGTGCCGACGCCCTGGCCGTGAAACATCGCCGGCCGTCTGCCTGTGCCGCCCCCTGTCTCGGTATGAAACTGAATCTGGCGCTCCGGAACGTCATACTTCAGAGCTTCAGCCAGGCTGGTGGGAATGTCGCCGAGCTCGAGCTCGTTTATCAGGTAGCGGGTAGCCTGGAACAGCCGCACCTGATTCTGGCTCAATGCCAGCACATAGAACTGGCCGTCACCGCTCAGCAGCGCCATCAGGGGCTTGACATAAAAATGGTCGCCAACCAGCGCCAGATCTTCAACGTTTTCCAACGGCAATCTGTAGACCTGAGTCTGTTCTTTGTCGATAAAGACGGCAAGGGCATCGCTTTGGTGCTGCCAAAAGGTCTTGTCATCCAGCAGGTTTTGCGCCTCTTCGAGCATACTATCAACTTCTTTGTTTGTCAGGTCGCGCTCCAGGAGTTTCTGCCTCGCTTCTTTGATCAGGTTTTTGAAGCGGATGGGGTCTTGTTCGGATTCAACTCTGTGCGTAGGTAAATATATAGATACACAAAGACCGTCGCGTTCGGTTATGAGATTACGAATTTCTTCTTTGCTGAGTAGGTCCATGGTTCTGCCTCCCTGTGATGCGTGTTGCAAAAGATTGTTACTGATGTGACAAGATTAGTGCATAAGAAAGAGCGGTCGCTGTGTCTTTTCTACGACTTTCTGTGTCACCGAGCCGAAGATTAGTTCTGACAGCGTAGAACGTCCGAATGCACCCATGATTATCAGGCCGACGCCGAGGCGGTCAGCTTCGCCGAGAATGATGTCTCCCACTTCGCGCTCGCTGTGCATGGCTAACGGCATGGCTTACCGCTTTGTTTTATCAGCTCGAATTCTACCCCGTGCTTTTTGCATCTGCCGCGAAACTGTTCCAGGTAGCGCTGTACTTCCTGTCTCGCCTGTTGCACATGTTTTGATTCCAACTGTTCTTCGAGTTGCTGCCCGCCAACTGGTTCTGATTGCGGACTGCGGATCATCGGGCGGTCGACGATGCCCATGGCCGCAACAGTGGCTTCAAACCGTTTTGCCCAATCAATCGCCAGCGCGGCCGCTGCCTCACAATATTCGGCGCCGTCGAGGCCGACTAATATCGAACGTAGTGCCATAAATATCAAACCTCCTTATGCTTGCAATGGTTTCTGTGCCGAAATGCAATAATGCACAGAAAACCCTACTGACCATGAATTTCCCGCAGGGTGTCAGCGAGATTGACTGAACCCTCTTCCAGCACTCCTGCGCCGGGCATTCTCCCCAATCGCACCAACTCCTCGATGATAGCCATTTCCTCATCGCGGCCATTTCCGACTGCTGCGGTTACTTTTTTGTTTACTGCGACATCCGGAAGCTCCGGCACAACTTCGTCCTCAGTTTTTTTAGCCCGACAAATTCAAAAACATTTATTCGATCTTGAGTCAAGTCCCTGACAATCAGAGACGTAGCGAAATAGTGACTAATAAAATGAGAAAGCGACCTGCTTTACCGAGGCCGCTTTCCCATGATCACGATGAGCACTCACAATTGTGCGAGTCTCGTGCCTCCGTGTTTGACGTTATTTTCTTGAAGACTTTGCATTGGCAGGCGCCATGGCGCTCAAATCATATCCGATGAGATAGTCGTTTTCCGCGCCACTGCCAGCCGCATGGCAATTGATGCATGAGCCAACTTTGCCTGCTATTTTCATCCCGTCCTTTTCATCTACGGTACCATCTGGGTTGTATTTTACCCAGTACCAGTCGTTTGCTTCAGCATTGTAGCCGGCAACCTTATACATAACCGTGACGGCTGCCAGCTTTGCATTCGGCCACAAGGCGCTCTGCTTATCGCCTTTTGCAGCCGGGGCATAGTTTTCTTTGACAACCACGGAGTGATTTGGCAGGGTAGTCGCTCTTTTTTCAACCGCCTGATAAGCTATGCTGTTGACATAGGTTGCAATGCCGGCGCCGTGCGGTGCACGCCCGGGTTTTCTTCCTTCCCAGCCGGGCAAGAAATGCCAGGCATCATCTGCCAGTACCGGGTATGGAGACTTTTCCGTGATGAATTTCCACAGTGCTTCGGCATCCGTTGCCGGATACTCCTCCGGTTCAGGATTGGTCCATCCGGTAAGTAAAACAGCACTCGCGATGATCAGGGCAACACAAATAAATCCTGCTTTGTGGTTCCACATAAATTTTAGCTCCTTTCTTTAGGTTTACATTACCCACTTATTCTGCTGCCCCTGGCCGACATAATGTTTCCTCCCCATGCCGGTGACATACCGGTCCTGCATCGTAACAATGGTAACGGTCATGCGTTTGTTCTGCCATCGCCTTCAGCAAACACCTTGAAGCTGCGCAGATTGCTGTCAAGCTGCTGCTGCGCGTTGCCAAAAAGCTTGTCCGCGATTTCCCGGGAAAATCCATCTCCGGGCACGTATTGCAGGGTGACACTGACCTGTGTTTGTTCGTTCGGCAGCTCGTTGAATGTGACCTGCCCTGTGGTCTTGATGTCACCGCCTGTACTATTCCAGGCAATGCGCTTCTTGCGCTCGAAGGTTGTCATCTCCGCATCCCATTCAATCGTACGCCCAAATGGACCTTCGACCACCCAATGACTTGTGCGGACACCGGTTTTGGTCACGGACTTAATCGGTTGCATAAAGTGCGGGAAGTTTTCAAAATTGGCCCACAAATCGAAAATATCTTTGGCATCCCCTTTGACGATAATACTCTTGTTAATTTGTTCAGGCATGGTCAAACCTCCTTGCATACTCCTGTTATATTGAATATTGATTTCAAAAAGTGCATGTGGATGCGTTATCAAGGGATGTGGCGCCGCCGGTCGCTGTTATGGGGCCGGCGGTTCCTGAATAATGCTTTGTTGCCAAAGTTCATGCCTGATCACCATCTGTTTTACCCGTGCGGACACCGGGTTTGTCCACGATCTGAACCGTACTCGCCTGCAACCCTTTCTCGCCCATTTTCGCGGCATAGCGCACGCCGGTACCAATTTCAAGACGGTCGAAATCATTGTGAAGCACGCTATTGCGGTGAAAGTAAATTTGTTCACCTTCTATGGTTCGCAGGAATCCGTATCCTTCGTCGGAATATAGCTTTTCGACTACGGCAGCAGCTTCCTGCTCAGGATGCTTCTTGACATCACGGCGTTGCAGCTCGCGCAGCTCCCGCAGTTGCTGTCTTGCTGTTTGGAAAACGTCCCGCAACACAGCACCCAACGGCTCGTGCATCTCACTATCGTTGAAATCTCTGGTGACCACAACCTCATTACCCCTGGGCACCCGCACGCCCAAACGCACTCTGAATGGATTTCCCGTCCGCTGGGCCCGATGAGGTCGCTCAATCGCCAACCGACAGCTTATCAGGTTTCTGTGAGCTTTGTCAAGCTTCTTTACTTCTTCGTCGATCAGATTATTCAAAGTTTCCGTCTTTTCTACATTTCGAAACGAAATTTCAGGCGGTACTTGCACGATTTCACCTCTTCATCGCTTTTGTTATATTCTAACCTTGATTATTCACAAACTGGCATTTTACGCTCAAAATCGAAATTCTGAGTTTTAGAGAATAGGGTCGGTGTTCACGCTTTAGCGTGGTTCTTTTGCTCTTGTGGTTTCATGGGGTTTTTCCTCCCCAACCCCGCAAGCTGAAGCTTGAACACCGACGACACCCCGGTTTTTCCCCGGGGGGTGTGAATAAATGACTCGGCATTCTATTATGGAATCACCCCTGGCTACTAAAAAAGCGAAGACTTTTCGAAGTTCGCCAGTTGTTTTCACACCCCCTGAAGGCTGAACACCCAACGTATTAACCTTCTCTTGCATAAATAATCCAGGTTAATACAACCGACTTGCCAACAGGTTGAACCCGATTGTCTCTGCGGTGATTGTCAGCGGTTGTTAATTGTGCAAGCGACATGCCATTTGTCCATTAGTTCTTGCAACTTGCTTTTTAACAACACCTTAATTTGTTCTTCGTTCACTGGTGAAATGCGCGTTCTGCAGGCTGATCACGCGACGATCAACCGAAATGAGTGCATATTAGGTACAGACAAGATCGGAATGCCCGGCGCGGCGTGATTTTAGGATTAAGACATTGATTATTTAAGAATTATCGTGGTCTTGCCATGATCGAGCGCCTGATGCCTCACTTGTGCTGCGGGTGAAATGTACGTTTGCTTCACAGTCGGCGACCCTTTGATCTGAAGCTCGCGTACCAAATTTACACATTACACATTATTGAAGGGAGACCGAAGTATACAGCTCCCAGCACTCGCCCCCTGAAAAAACAGCCACTTAAAATAAAGTAATTTTTGCTGGCATATCTGTTGCGGAGTTCAAGGTTGTAATTGCAGCGCTCTGTTTATGAGACGAACTGCGCCGAACTCAATGGAATAGGCAAGGAGGAGAGATGAAGCTGTCGAGTCCGGAATTTAAGCACAATGACGCAATCCCCAAAGAATTTACCTGTGATGGCGCCGATGTCAATCCGGCGCTTGAGATCGAGGATTTACCTGAAGAAGCAAATAGTCTGGCCCTGATCGTGGATGATCCTGATGCTCCCGGAAAAACCTGGGTTCACTGGGTGGTCTACAATATCTCCGTTAGCCCAAAGATTGCGAAAGACAGCGTGCCGGGCGTACGGGGCAAGAATGATTTTGGCAAAATGGAATATGGCGGTCCCTGTCCCCCTTCGGGCACGCACCGCTATTTTTTCAAACTCTATGCTCTGGACACTGAGCTTGACTTGCCGCAAGGTACAAGCAAAAAAGAGCTGGAATCAGCCATGCAAGGCCATATTCTGGATCAGGATGAATTGATAGGCTTGTATACCAGAGTGCAATAAAGAGTTCTGCACCAGGGCGCCATGCGATTCATTGTTTGACTTTTGCCATCATATTAATAGATAGCGAATGGATAGAGACAATCTAACCATACTGTTCGGCGGCGATACCATGCTGGGGCGTGGCGTCAACGACGTGATCAACAAGGCCGGACCGCTATATCCCGTCGCGCCGCTTGTCCCCATTACGCGGGAAGCAGACCTGTTCCTTATCAATCTGGAATGTGCTATTACGGACAGCAAGCAAGTTTACTCCGGACCGGAAAAAGCGTTCTATTTTCGCGCAGATCCTGTCGCGTCCGAGACTTTGACTCACGCGGGAGTGGATGTGGTATCGCTGGCCAACAATCACGCGCTGGATGCAAATGAGGTTGGATTGCGTGATACATTGAAAATTCTGAATCAGAAAGAAAAAGCACAAGTCCATGAAATGAAAGATTATTTTCCTGATATTAGCAAAAGAACATTAAGGAGAGATTTAAAAGAATTACTGGAAGGTGCT
>CAZVSL010000232.1:0-9052 GCA_964629935.1 uncultured Calditrichaceae bacterium
TGCGCGAATATGTCCTGGTCAATTACGGCAACGAATATTTACCAAACTCGGCGCGGCGTTTTAAGGTCAAGGCCGGCGCCCAGGATGCCCATGAGGCCATTCGACCGACATCCATGAAGTACGAGCCCAAGAAAATCAGACGATATCTGACGGCCGAGCAGTTTAAACTTTATGAATTGATCTGGAACCGTTTTGTGGCGTCTCAGATGGAGGCGGCGAAAGTCGACCAAACAACCATAGATATTTCTGCGGGTGACAAATACTTGTTTCGTACCACTGGCAGCGTTATTGTTTTCCGTGGCTTCTTGCAGGTATATGAGGAAGAAAAAGAACGCGAGCAGGATGACGGTGATGGCGCGGTGCCCGCCAATCTCAAGGTTGGAGACAAGCTAGACCTGCTGAATCTGAAACCACAGCAGCATTTTACCAAACCGCCAGCCCGCTATTCCGAGAGCAGTCTTATCAAGGAGATGGATGCGCTCGGCATCGGACGTCCGAGCACTTATTCCACCATCATCAGCACGCTTTTGGCGCGCAAATATGTCGAAAAGCTGCAACGTCAACTGGTACCCACAGAGCTCGGGCGAACGGTGAACAAAATTCTGGTGCAACATTTCACCAACTTGTTTAACGTTGAATTCACTGCGCACATGGAGGCGGATTTAGACGAAATCGAGACCGGCAAAAAGGTATTCCTGGATGTTGCGCGTGAGTTCTATCGGCCGTTTAAGTTGGCGCTCGAGCAAGCGGATTCGAAGCAAAAAGAAATCAAGGATGCCTTACAGGAAGAAACGGATAAGACCTGCCCGCAATGTGGCAGCAAGTTGATCATACGCTGGGGGCGCAATGGTAAGTTCATGGCATGCACGAATTACCCTGATTGCAAGCACACAGAACCCCTCGAGCAGCCAGAACATGTGGATGAAAAATGCGACAAATGCGGCCGTCCCATGGTGATAAAACATGGCCGGTACGGCCGCTTCCTGGCCTGCTCAGGTTATCCGGAATGCAAGGGCACAAGAGCTATCTCCACGGGCGTATCTTGCCCGAACGATGGTTGCGATGGTGTTGTCGTCGAAAAACAGTCCCGACGGGGCAAATTGTTTTTCGGCTGCAGCAACTACCCGCAATGCAAGTTCGCGACCTGGAACCGTCCGGTTGACAAACCTTGTCCTAACTGTCAGAACCCATACCTTGAGCTGCGTTACAATCAGGCGCAAGGTGAACACTATTACTGCACTGCCTGCAAATCCAAGATGCAGAAGGAAGACGAGGAGTCTTATCGTGCAGTCGCTTTTGGTTAAAGAGGTAAGTCCTTACGTCGGCGCATTTTTGCAGCACTTGAAGACAGAAAGACAGGCCTCTGAATTTACACAAGTTTCTTACCGGACCGATCTACAGCAGTTCTTCATGCACCTGGAGAACCAAAGTCATCCGGAAATCGACCGGAAATCACTCCGTGCTTACCTGGCATGGCTCGCCAAAGCCAGGCTTGAGCCATCATCGATAAACCGCAAACTCGCCTGTCTCAGGTCCTTTTTTAAGTTTCTGCGCACACGCGGCATCGCTGAAGCCAGTCCGGCCGAGGCAGTACTTTTCCTTAAACAAAAGAAATCCCTGCCACGGATCTCGCCGTACGCAACGATTATGAAGGCCATGGAGCTGGCTGACGACGGTACTTACGAAGGCTTGCGTGACCGCATTACCATCGACATGTTTTATTGCACCGGACTCAGACTTCGGGAGCTGGTAAATCTAAACGTCGCAGACATTGATTTCTATCAGGAAACGGTACGTGTTTTTGGCAAGGGTGCAAAAGAGAGAATCGTGCCATTAGGCAAGACCCTGGCGGCGGAGCTGCGGGCGTACCTAAAAGCGCGGCAAACGTTCTTAGCCGGCGCCAACCGCAAATGTGATGCTTTGTTGATCAATAAGAAATTTGAGCGCGTCACGCCGCGGCAGGCACAGTATCGCGTGCAAAAGTATCTGCGCCAGGCATCTGGCGCCGCCAGAGTTTATCCCCATATGCTCAGGCACTCTTTTGCCACACATCTACTGGAGGAGGGAGCAGACCTGATGTCTGTCAAGGAGCTTCTCGGCCATTCAAGCCTCTCTACGACTCAGGTCTATACACATCTTACTGCTGAAAGGTTGAAGCAGATCTACAATCAGGCTCATCCTCGAGCCGAACGTGATTAGCACTAACATCTCAATCAAAAGGAGGTCCCCATGCGCATCACCTTCACCGCCCGGCATTTTAAAGCTCCCGATAACGTTAAGGAATTTGCCGAACGCAAAGTCCGCAAGATCAAGCGGTACTATGACGGCATTATCGATTGTGAGATTACCCTGGCTCATGAGAAGTTGATACATGTCGCCGACATCTCCGTTAAAGTGTACGGACAAAAACTTCGTGCAGTAGAGCAATCTGATGATATTTTCAAGAGCATAGATTCAGCGGTGGAAAAGCTGGAGCGCCAGGTTAAGAAATACAAGAGCAAACTTCGGGACCACAACCATGAAAAAACCAGACCCGAGGCACTGATATAGAAGGACAAGGGGGAACACATAACGCAGAATATCGAACGCACAAGGAGTCCGGAGCGTTAGATCATTGTATTGCTCTATGAGATAAGATGCCAGGTTGGGCAGTCAAAAGATTGCCTGACCTGGTTTATTTTAACTCGAATAGTTCAGCCGGTATACGTGCAAGCTTATTCATCGCCCGAGAGAATCCTATGAAAAGCCTTACCGTTGGCAAGCTTTACGATGACAATCACAAGAAGCTTCGCCTGGAATTACTCAACGAACGGTCGAGTTTTGAACGCATTATAGAAGAGCCCGACCTGCATCGTCCGGGGCTGGCGTTGAGCGGCTTCGTTGGCGTTTTCACCTATGGCCGCGTTCAGATCATCGGCAACACTGAAATCGCTTATCTCGGCACCATGACCGTGGCTGAGCGCAGGCGTACCCTCAAGAAAGTGCTGTCATTTGAAATCCCGTGCATCATTGTGACAGAAAACAATAAGCTGCCGCCTGAGTTTTTGCCCATCGCCAAATCCACGGGCATCAGCGTCTTTCGCACGCCTTTCAAAACCAGCCGTTTGATGCATCTGCTGAGCGATTACATGGATGATGAGTTTGCACCGAGTATCACCGTGCATGGCTCACTGGTAGACGTGTACGGCATCGGCGTCATGTTTACAGGGCGCAGCGGCATCGGCAAGAGCGAGATCGCCCTGGACCTCGTCGAACGCGGACACCGGCTGGTGACCGATGATATCGTCCGGATTTCGAGAAAGGCCGAGGGGGTTTTGATTGGCCAGGCCAGCGAGATGCTGCAGCATCACATGGAGATCCGCGGGATCGGCATTGTTGACGTCCGCAGCATATTCGGAATTCGCTCCATCCGGGTGCAGAAGCGGGTTGAGGTTGAAATACAACTAGAAGAGTGGGACGATGACGAAAACTACGAGCGAATCGGTCTGGAAGAAACAATTACCGAGGTTCTTGGCGTTAAGATTCCCGTGGTCAAACTGCCGATCTTTCCGGGCAAGAATATTACCGTGATCGCAGAAGTTGTGGCGTTGCAGCAATTGCTGAAGATCAACGGTGTACACCCGGCCAAAGAATTCAACGAGCGCTTGATCCGAACCATGCAGGAAAGAACCAATACGACACAATTCCTCCACGAGTACCTCGACAAAGATTTCGAATGAGATTGAAATAATGATTGGGTGTCTGGTACTGAGCCACGGCAAGATCGCCGAAGCAGTTGTCGATGCGAGCCGCAAGATCGCGGGAGAGTGCGATCAATTGTTTACGCTCCAACAAGACCATCTGACTCCTAAAGGACTGTATCAAGCGATTGCCCAGCTCATCGAAGCCAAACAGCTCGATGATGGGCTTTTTGTTTTGGTGGCTCTGCGCGGCGGCAGCTACTGGCACGCAGCAGCACGGGTTGCAAGGGACCACAGCAATGTGGTCGTGATTTCAGGCTATAACTTATCGACTGTGCTTTCTTTCGTTACCAAAAGAGAACAATTCAGCTTCCAGGAGCTGAGCGATATTCTGGTGGCTGATGCCGTGCGCGGCATCACAAAGCTTACGAACCACAAACCGGGAGTTTCATGATGGCTCTTACCATGGTTCGGGTCGATGATCGTCTGATTCATGGCCAGGTTGTGGTCGGCTGGTGCCCTTTTATCAAGCCTGATAAGCTGGTGTTGTGCGACGATGAAATCGCAAAAGACGAATGGGAGGCGGAAATTTACAAGGATGCGGCCGGTGAATATCAGACTTGTATCTGCAGCGTCGAAGCAGCCGCTGAGCTGCTTAAACAGGCTGAGAACAGCAAAGAGCGTCTCTTCCTTCTGGTGGCTTCTCCGCATGTGCTGGTGCAACTGCTGCAGTTAGGCGTCAATTTCGACAAGGTTGTGGTCGGCGGTATGCATTATCAATCAGGCAAGCGGAAGATTACGAATTACGTATATATCGATGATGAGGATTTGAAAGACTTTCAGTTTCTGGCCTCCCACAAGGTAAGAATTGAAGCTAAAGACCTGCCACATTGCAAATCAATTGACCTCGCCAAGCAATTGGGTATCAACTAATCCAAGTCAACCTCTGATGACCCCAGCATCTTAAGCGCAAACTGCTGACGTTGCGCCCCGTACCTCAGACCTAACCAATGCACGCTTACGATGGCTCCCCAGGCCACTGATGGTGCTGTCAAAACCTTTCCTTTTACTTACCCTCCTGCCTTGCTATGACCAATATTAAGTGATTGTCATAGTAATTAATTTGCCATCATATCATTTCAGTTGTGAGCAGAATAAGACGAATGTTGAGATATTTACTTCTTGTCAGAAGAGATTCTCATAAAACTTTGATATGAAGAAAGCCTCAGGGACCCAATGTTAAACAACTCCAATAACAAACAGGGCAAGGTTTCGAGCTACCCGCGCGATGTGCTGGAACAAGCTGAACTGGTGAGAGAAGGATGGGATAAAGTTAGCATCAAACTCGATGTTCCACATCTCTCGATGGACATGTTCATGCAGAAGCTGTCACAGGCGAAAGGGCGCATCGAAAGAGCTGAGGCTCTGAAAGCTGAACGTGCGCGCGCAATCCAGGAACGCAATCAATGCTTGAGTGAATTGTGGGATCTGACCAAGCGCATTCGCAATGCGGCCAAAGCGACCTTTGGTGACTATTCGGAAGAATTTGACCTGATGGTAAACCCGAGGAAGTAGCACCGTCTCGTTTTGTACTGACGAGTTCCGGATTTACGAAAGAATTCTGTGCAGGATCGGCCTGGCCAGGAATCTTTATCCCTGGACCGAATCAACGTTCTTAGCAACGGCTTATTCGGCATACAATAGTTGGAATGAGGAAACCAGGAATTGCTCATGTGAGTGACCTGGCGGAGCTGTGTTTAAACGGAGCAATAGGAAACCGTAAATTATGCAAGAGAGAAACGGACAAGACCGGCACTGGTATGCGATTTACACGCGCCCGAGATTTGAGAAGAAGATTCATGCGGATTTGCAGAATAAGGATTTGCATTCGTTTCTGCCGCTGCACACTGTGACGCGCGTATGGAGTGACCGCATTAAGAAGATTGAGGAGCCGCTCTTCCCTTCATACATTTTCGTGCACGCTGACCGTCGTGAGCGCTACTTTGCGCTGCAAAGCAACGGCGTGGTTAGAATGGTGGGGTTCAACGGGCAGCCGGTTCGCATACCCGACGGAGAGATGGACAACATCCACAAAGTGCTGAAATATGGTTACAATCCGGAGCCTCACCGCTATCTCAAGTATGGCGATGAAGTTGAAATCGTTTCAGGCCCTCTGCAAGGCCTGCGCGGTTTCTTTCAGGAAGAAAGAGGGCAGAGTCGTCTTGCGGTTTCTGTGCACGCCATTCAGCAATCTATGGCTATTGAAGTGGAGCGCGGACTGGTAAAGAAAATCAAGGACGCTGTTTGTTAAGAACATTTGTTATTACCGTTTTTTAATCATTTAACCAACAGGATTTGTGACCCACGATGAAAACGCTATCTATTCTTGTATTGATACTCTCAAGCCTGCTTTCAACTCAGTTTGTCCATGCCCAGGAAGGCAATGCAGGCTCCTCCTTTCTTAATCGCGGCGCCCAATACCACCTCGGAGATAAAGATCAGATACTCATGAACGTCAATGTCTGGGGTTATGTTGCGAAACCGGGCCAATATGTTGTACCACGGAATACCGACCTGATAACACTTATCTCTTTTGCCGGCGGACCGAGAGAAGGAGCCGACCTGAGTCAGGTTAGTATTGTGCGCGGCGGCCTGTTGACCAGCGGCGCTTATGCCAGCAAAGATGTCGCCAATAAAAACGGTGCGGTGTCACAAAACGATACTTTAGCTGTTGCGGACGAAAATAGTTCAGTTCCTATTCTTACTGTCGATGTAAAAGACCATCTGGAGAGCGGCGAAATAGGTCGCATCCCCATTCTGTATGCCGGAGACACGGTGATCATCGGAGAAAGCTCCGGCAGCAAATTTTCGAAGTTTTTAGGCTTCAACTCAGTTGTGAGCATTATTACGGCAATGGCTTCCGTGGCCATCATCGTCGAGCGTCTGTAACCGTCTACAATAATCTATGGAGTGTGTGGGAATATCATGGAACATAACGGGAACCAATTTCAAAATAACGGCCACCGGGGGGATGCTTTGTCCGCGGTGCGGCCGGTCACGATCCACGACTATCTGGCGATACTGTATCGTGGCAGATGGATTATTGTCAGCACCTTTGTGGTGATGATGTCAGCGATCGTTTACTATACCCTGACCGTAGCTCCCAGTTATCAGGCGTCTACGACTATAATGATCGATGAAAAACAGGGCGTGGGCCAGGCGTTGTTTCCGCTCAGTTCCCTTTCCGGGCAACAGACTTTGATAAACAACCAGGTGGAAATCTTAAAAAGTCGCTCTCTGGCTCAGGCTGTTATCGACCGACTCCTGCAGTCGCCATACCGTGATTCCTTGCACGTTCTGGATGGACTGCACGTTGACCGAACCATGCAGGATGTCGTAAAAGCATTCCGGCAAAACGTTGATGTCATGCCCATTCGAAATACCGACCTGATTGCTATCAAAGTCGTCGCTGCATCACCGTTTGAGGCCGAATACCTGACCCGCAGCGTTGCCCAGGCATTTCAGGAAAAGGACCAGGCGTTTAGCCGGGGGGAAATCTCGCAGGTCGTCGATTTTCTGGCCGAGCAGCTCAAGCGTAAGGAGAGCGAGCTAAAAGCCAGCGAAGACGCGCTCAAACAGTTTCTCGAGAAAGAAAAGATTGCATCCCTGAATGATGAAGCAACTCAGGTTGTCGAGCAAAGTGCTGTGTTCGAGAGCCTGTACAAAGAAGCCTTGATCGACCAACAGGTAACACAGAAACGGTTGGATTTTCTTAAGTCTCAGCTCGGCAGAAGCAAGGAGACGCTGGAAGCGGAAATCGCACGCGTCTCCAGCCCGCTGGTTCTGAATCTGCGGCAAGAGATGGCCGAGATCGAGCGCACCATAGCTGTGTTCCTGTCGCAGGGAGTTGGAGAGAATGATCCGCAGGTCAAACGGGAACGGCAGAAGCTGGATGCGATCAAAAATAGACTCACCGAAGAAACACGCAAGCTTATTGTGGACGGCTTGCCTGCAGACGATCCGCTGGCGCATGCTCAGGACCTGGTGCTGCAGGTAATCGAGGCAGAGACGGAAATGGCGGCCATCAGCGCAAGGGCGGAAGGGCTGAAGCGTGTGGTCGACAGCTATACCACCAAGCTTGAATCGTTGCCGGACAAGCACGTGCAACTGGCCAGGCTGGAACGCAGCCGAAAAGTTGATGAGAATCTCTACATGATGATGCGTGAAAAGTTCGAAGAGTCGCGCATCACCAAAGCGGGCCAAATCGGTAAGGTTCGTATTGTTGACGAACCAGTTCGACCCAGAAAACCTATTTCACCGAAGGTGAGGCTAAATATCATCTTTGGCGCGATTTTAAGCCTCGGCCTGGGCATAGGCATCACGTTCCTGCGGGAATACATGGATACCTCCGTGCGACGCGTCGAGGATATCGAGACCCTGGGACTCACAGTCCTGGCGGCTATCCCCGAGATCAATACCGATGATATGAGCTCGAAGACAGAGCGCGATAATGGCAAACAAAATGGTGAACTGCAGGAGGCGCGCAAACGTCTGGTTACGCATTTCAAACCAAAGTCGCCGATTAGCGAGTCCTACAGAACCCTGCGCACTAATTTGAAATTCTCGGACAGGGATCGGAATCTGCATTGCATGCTGATTACCTCTTCCGGTCCGGGTGAGGGCAAGTCCACAACTACCGCCAATCTGGCCATCGCCATGAGCCTGCAAGGTACGCGTACAATTATCGTGGACGCTGATTTGCGCCGGCCAGTGGGGCACCGTATTTTCAATGTTGAAAAGAACCGCGGCCTGACCAATGTCCTGGTTGGCAATTTGAAGCTGGAGGATGCGGTGCAACCAACTGCCATCCAAAACCTGGATATTCTCACTTCGGGCATTTTGCCTCCCAATCCGGCCGAATTGCTTGGGTCCGAGAGAATGCGGCAGCTACTCGAAATGCTGAAGAGCAAGTACGACACGGTTTTGCTGGATACGCCGCCGCTGATCGCTGTTACCGATGCGGCTGTGTTGTCCAAAGAAGTAGACGGCGTCCTGCTGGTTGTGAGCTCAGGACGTACGCATCGCGCCGCGCTTTCGCGCGGTTCTGATCTGCTCAGAAATGTCAACGCTAACATTCTGGGCGTGGTGCTCAACGGTGTCAGCCGCGAGAACACCTATGGCTCTTACTACTACTACTATCACAACTACTACTATTATTACAGTGACGCCGGCGACAAAACCAAGAAAAAGACGTCGCGGCGCTCACGACGTAATGGCAAGCACGAACAAGTAACCATCGTCAGCTAAAGGTCGGCTGGCATACACGTTTAACAGGAGGTTATGTCAAATGAATCCCAGGATTGCCGTTATCG
>CAZVSL010000233.1:0-9052 GCA_964629935.1 uncultured Calditrichaceae bacterium
GGCTGGTACGAATTCCCCACTGATCTGGAACAGGCCGGCGCAATTCTGAAGCGTGAGATGCAAGAATTGTTCGCCGCCTATGAAAAGCCCATTCTGGTGTCGGAATTCGGGGCAGACACCATGGAAGGCGAGCACGCTACCTATCCGCAATTGTTTACCGAGGAATACCAGGTGCATTTCATCGAGAAGTATTTTGAAGTGATAGAATCTCTGCCATTTGCCATCGGCGAACACATCTGGAATTTTGCTGACTTTCGCACTGCACAACACCATCGCCGCGTCATCCTGAACAAGAAGGGGGTGTTCACGCGCGACCGGTCGCCCAAGTCTGCTGCCTTTGCCGTCCGCAAACACTGGCTGAGCCAGGCTGAGCCTGAGACCCGAACCTGAATCTGAGAGCGTTTGATGCTGGGTATTTCTGTACTGGATTGGATCGTTCTTTGTGGGTATTTTGTCGTCATCGTCGTCATCGGACTGTGGACGTTCAAGAAGATCCGGCACTCCGGCGACTATTTTATGGGCGATCGCCGGTTTGGCAAGATTTTGATGATCGCGCAGGCATTTGGCGTGGGTACGCACACGGACCAGCCGGTTTCTGTGGCCGGCGCGTCCTACACCACTGGTCTGGCAGGCATCTGGTACCAGTGGATCTACATGTTCGCCACGCCATTCTATTGGCTTATCGGTCCCATCTACCGGCGTTTGCGCTATATCACCATGGCAGACTTTTTTCTGGAGCGCTATGGCAAGTCGACCGCCATGTTCTACACGTTCATCGGTACGCTCTATTTTTGCATGAACATGGGCGTCATGCTGAAGGGTACGGGCATCACCATCGAGGGCCTGACCGGCGGCGCCATTCCCGAGGCGGTTACCATCGTGCTTTCCACCGTGCTGTTTGTCAGTTATGGCCTGGCCGGCGGCATCATCGCCGCGGTGATCACGGATGTCATCCAGGGCGTTCTGATTCTCGTGCTCTCTTTTCTGCTGATTCCTTTTGCGCTTGATGCTGCTGGCGGCATCGCCAAGATCCATGCCGGCCTGCCCGAGCACATGTTTAGCCTGGTAGCGCCAATGGAGGTGACCATGTTTTTTATCGTCATGGCGGTTTTGAATGCGCTTGTGGGGGTCGTTGTGTTGCCCCACCACATGGCGATCGGTGGGGCTGGCAAAACGGAAATGGCGTGTCGCACAGGCTGGACGTATGGCAATTTTCTCAAACGCTTTGCCACAGCCGGCTGGGCCTTCACCGGTGTGTTTGCAGCATTTTTGTACCCGGGCTTAACCATGGAGGGGCGCGAGCTTGCCTTTGGCATTGCTTCCAAGAATTTGCTGCCCGTCGGCCTTGTCGGTCTGATGCTGGCGGCCATGATCGCTGCGGTCATGTCGACTTGCGATGCATTCATGGTGCACGCGTCAGCTTTGTTCACTCAGAATATCTATAAACCGTATATCAAGCCGGATGCCACGGACAAAGATATTCTGAGAGTGGGCCGCTCAGCGGCTCTGTTTGTCGTGGCCGGAGGCCTGGTGTTTGCGTTTGCGTTTCCCAGCGTTATCCACGGCATCAAAGAGGCCTGGAAAGTCACCGCATTTCTCGGGCTTGCTTTTTGGTTCGGTATCCTGTGGCGGCGCGCAAATCGCTATGGGGCATGGAGCAGCGCTTTGGTCATGGCTGCGATTTCGTTCTATACCAGCAACGTACTGCACTGGTCATTCCCCTGGCAGATTGCTTCGTACTTGCCTGTCGGGTTAGTTGTCATGTATCTCGTCAGCCGATTCACCAGGCTGGAGCCGGAAGAGAAGCTGCACCATTTCTATACATTATTGAATACGCCCGTGGGCAAGGAGCAGCGCTTACATGATGAAAACATACCCATCAAGCTTGAAGGCGCGGCTTATGTGGAGAAAAAGCGCCTGAAGAAATCCTGGCTCGAGAAGCGCTTTTCACCGGATGAGACCGAGCAGGGCCTGCTTCTGATCGATCTGCTGCAAAAGGACAAGAAATTTAGCTGGAAACGCTATCGCGTCGATATTCTCGGATTTGTGGGCGCCGCAGTTCTGGCCTTTATCATCGTCATGCTGATCATCTTTCTGGCCAGCGCAGGAGAATGAATGTAGGAATGAGACTTTGAGGAAAAGACCGGTTTGGGGCTCTATGGCGTTTTGTGTGGGTAGCTGCACATCATTTTTGCTACCACCGTCTTAGACTTCCTCCTCTGAGGGCTTTTAGAAGCAGGTTTTTCAACTCCGCAGGAGCGCTCCTTACGGTCTTGAACTAAAAACTACGTGAAAGTTTAGCTGCTTGAAATGGAGTGCAATGCTTTAGCATTGCAGAGCACGGTTCAAATATTTTTGAAATTTGGCATGAACGAAAACCTGTAAAACTAAAGTTTTGCACTCCGAAATTCATACCGCTAAACTCTTACAAAACTACTAAAAGCCTTATTTTAATCTTTTGTACCTTAATAGCATGAAATGCCAACCAACTCCCGAAACCTTATTACCTGTCTGCCGTGCCGGCACAGGCAGGCCTTATTTGACTATTTTGACTATGAAAATCGAACATTGGAGACAAATAAGGTAATAAGGCAAAAATGGAGGGCATCATTTTGCTATTAGGGTTAAAAGAACTCCGTGAGATAAAAAACTACAATTCAGATGAAACTATGGAATCCACTATCTCATCGGGTTCACACAGATTGAGACGTAAAATCAATGAAATCGTCAATAGCCCCATTGTAAATGAAAGGAAGTTTTCAATTGGCTTAAGGAGACATTAAATGAAATTTTTCCGAGGTTACTGAGACTTAAATGAGCGATAATCCCAACAGCGAAGCAAAGCAAGCGCCTGCTGAAAAACTGGCATTCTGGAAGCGGGTCGGAATATTTCTGGCATCCGTGGCGCCTGGCTTTTTTCTCATCGGCTACAACATCGGCACCGGCAGCGTGACCACGGCAGCAGCAACGGGTGCAAAATACAGCATGACCCTGACCTGGCCGCTGGCGCTGTCATGCATTTTTACATACGTTCTGATCGTCGCCTTTGGGCGTTTCACCGTGGTCACCGGCAAGACCGCCCTGGTTAGTTTCCGGCAGCACTTTGGCTTCGGCCTCGCCACGTTTGTCTTGATCACAGTGGTGGTCAGCGAATGGGTAGCGTTCATGGGTGTGATGGGCGTGGTCACGGAGGTCGTCAAAGAGTGGTCGCGGCCGTTGACGGCCTCCGGAGAAGGCTTCAGCATGCTGTGGCTGAGCATTTTGTTCGGCGGCCTGATCTACTTCTTGTTCTGGAATGGTCATCATACGTTTTTCGAAAAAATCCTGATGGTTTTCGTGACCGTCATGGGATTGAGTTTCGTGCTGACCATGTTCATGGTTATCCCGAAGCCGATGGTTGTCATCAAGGGTCTGGTGCCGAGGTTGCCGGAAGAGGCCAATGCCGCCTTGCTTATCGCTGGCATGGTCGGCACCACCATGGGCGGCGTGCTCTATATCGTCCGGTCCATTCTGGTGCAGGAGAAGGGCTGGACGCTCAAGGATATGAAGCTAGAAAAGCGGGATGCTTTTCTTTCGGCTGCGCTCATGTTTCTCCTGAGTGCGGCTGTGATGGCTTGTGCTGCCGGTACGCTCTATCCCCTCGGTTTGGAAGTGTCCAATGCCATCGACATGGTGCTCTTGCTGGAGCCGCTGGCCGGTCGGTTTGCAATATCGATTTTCGTGGCCGGCATCGTTAGCGCCGGCTTGTCATCGTTGTTCCCGCATATTCTGTTGGCGCCGTGGCTGCTGGCTGATCTGCTGGACAAACCACGGGACATGACCGTGCCATACAATCGCCTGATCGCATTGTTCACCGTCAGCCTGGGACTGGTTGTGCCGATTTTCGGCGGCCGGCCCGTGCTGGTGATGATCGTGTCGCAGGTGTTCGCGGCCCTGGCCACGCCGGTGGTCATTTTTCTGATGCTCAGGCTGCTGACGCGTCGCGACCTGATGGGAGAGCATAAAATAACACCTGCGTTTGCCTGGCTGATCGGCGTTATTTTAGTTTTCACAGTGTTCACGGCGATCACGGGGATTGTCGGGATCGGCGGCTTGTTCTAGCCCGGATTATTTATGCAAGAGAAGGTTAATAAGTTGGGTGTTCAGCCTTTAGGGAGTGTGACAATAACTTGGTGAACTTCGAAAAGTCTTTGCTTTTTTTACCAGCGAGGCTTAGGCTGTCACGACACGCTGAAGCGTGAACACCGACCCTATTTACTGTTCAGAGATAAACACACAAACACGTTAATTAACACACTAACACATTTTCATGTTTTCTAAAAAAATCGTCTGCTGCTACCTCTATCCGATTACAAAGTACGGCTATCCGCCGCCGGCTGAGAACACGGTGACCTATTTGCAGGAAATGCATGCCCTCGGGTTTCAATCAGTTGAATTAGAGGGGATTCGCGAGCAGCACTTGCTGGCTGTCCACGAACAACGGGATACCATCAGGCAAGAGCTCGAGCGTCTGGGTCTGGATGTGCCTTATTTTTGCGTGGTTTTGCCGGGGCTGTCATCTGCTGACAAAACAGAGCGAGAAGCAAACCTGCGCTTGTTCGAGAAAGGCTGTCAGGTTGCCGGCGCGCTTGGCGCAAAGGGCGTGCTCGATAACGGGCCGCTGCCGCCCTATCGATTCCCGGATGATATTCCTGTGGTCCGTCATTATGATGAGGATGTGCTGCGCGCGGCAAGCTTGCCCTGGAATCTGCAATGGTCAAACTACTGGGATGCTTTAATAGAAACGTATCGCGAAGCCTGCGATATCGCCGCTGGTTACAATCTTACTTACCAGATGCATCCCTGCCTCGGTGTGTTATCGGCGACCACAGATGCGTTTCTGTATTTCCGGGAGGCAGTCCAGCGCGAGAATCTACGATTCAATCTGGATACAGCCAATCAGTTCTATCTGAAAGATAATCTTGCGCTGTCGTTGCAGCGTCTGGCGGATTTTGTGGATTACATACATTTATCAGACAATGGTGGACTCAAGGTGGAGCATCTTGCTCCCGGAAACGGCGCCATTGAGTGGCCGGTATTTTTTGAGACGCTAACGACTATTGATTTCAAAGGCCATATCGGTTTGGATATCGGTGGCGCAGAATCAGGGGTCAAGAATCTCGATGATGCCTACGTGCAGGCAGCGCATTGGCTGGAGGAACAATGGCTGAAATGATATCTAACAACGTACGCCGAATGTACATCCTGGTTCTTGTTTTGATGATATCGGCGCCCGGCGATGTGCGGGGCAGCAACAAGACCTTCAATGTGCGGGATTTTGGTGCGAAAGGCGACGGCACGACGCTCGATACCAAAGCGATTCAGACGGCCATCGACAAAGCGGCTGCCAGAGGCGGCGGCACGGTTCTCTTGCCGCCCGGCACGTATCTTTCCGGAACAATCTTTATGAAGAGCAATATCGCACTCCATATCGACGCCGGGGCAACACTTCTGGGCAGTACGAATATCGGGGACTATCCACGTATCACCCCTGAGATTCGTTCTTACAATGATGCGTTTCACACCCAGAGTTTGCTCTATGGCGAAAATCTGGAGAACATCGCACTCACCGGCCGCGGCACAATCGATGGTCAGGGCGGCGCCTTCAAAGTCACGACCAAAAAGAAGCCGGATAGATACCGGAACAGACCGTTCAACATCTGGTTCGTGAGCTGTCGTTATGTTCTGGTCGAAGATCTAATGTTGACAAATTCTGCCATGTGGATGCAGCAATACCTGGCTTGCGACTATATCACCATTCGCGGCCTCCGCGTTTTCAACCATTGCAACCTCAACAATGACATGATCGATATCGACGGCTGCCGCAACGTCGTGATTTCAGATTGTTTCGGTGACTCAGACGATGACGCCATCACCCTGAAAAGCACCTCCGGGCGCATGACCGAAAACGTCACCATTACCAACTGTGTTATCAGCAGCCATGTCAATGCCATCAAGCTGGGCACGGAGTCGCACGCGGGTTTCCGCAATATCAATATTTCGAACATCGTGGTCAAGCCTTCAGAGAGCGATACGTTGATGTATGGCGTGCCTGCTGGCCTGGGGGGCATCACTTTGGGTATGGTGGACGGCGGCATACTCGAGGGCGTGACCATCTCCAATGTCCGCATCGATGGCGCCAAAACGCCCATTTTCATGCGGCTGGGTGACCGCGGGCGTGTCTACAAAGAAGGCATGGCGCGCCCCGGGGTTGGCATTTTTCGCAATGTTACCATCAGCAATGTCATTGCCACAGGCGCCGGCGACACAGGCTGTTCCATCACCGGCATTCCCGGGCATGATGTCGAAGATATCACGCTGGAAAATATCCGCATCACGTTCAGCGGCGGCGGTACGCAGGAAGATGCCCAAAAGGAGGTTCCTGAAAATCGCGAAGGCTATCCGGGCAGCGGAATTTTCGGCAAGCTGCCATCCTATGGCTTTTTCATTCGCCACGCCCGCAACGTGACCCTTGACAACATTGACCTGAGTTTTGAGAAGCCGGACCACCGTTTTGCGCTAATCTGTGATGACGTACAGGAATTGGATATCCACGGTTTCCGCGTGCAAGGCACAGACAGAGCAGAAGCACTGGTGAAACTTACGAATACCCGTGACGTGATAATGTCACGCTGCCGTGTGCCTCAGCCGGTCAAGGCTTTTCTTTTAGTGGCGGGTGGATCATCAGCAAACATTCGGGTGTTTGCAAGTGACGTGCAGAAGGCAGAGACGGTGTTTACCATTGCAAAGGAGGTGGAGGGAGAGGTTGTGCGTGTTTTTCCGTAGTTTCTTTGAATCCCCCCTGTCCCCCTTTGTCAAAGATTGCCAAAGGGGGGACTTGTTGGGGCGCTTTGGTTTTGATTTGCGACCGGACGGGGAATCTGCTTGGCTGTAGTATTTGCCATTTGCCATTTGTAAGGGGAGCATGCCAAGTCCCCCTTTCGCAAAATTCGCAAAGGGGGATTTAGGGGAATTTTCGCGTTAACGCCGCACCTGCGCTTTGCGCACCTTTTGATCAGCCAACCGTGAGCATTAAGATATGTGTGTAGTCATGACAAGTACGCGAAGCGCCTATAACTTTAAACTTAGGAACGGGACATCAGAACAAGAAAATGCTGATAATCATTCGACCACTCAACATAATCGATAGTGTCATCCAGCAAGCCTTTGTTGTATCGATCGAAGAATTCTTCGGAAGAAAGTTGGTGCAGCCTTTCATAAACACTGAGCCGCTTTGCGATGGCTACGATGGCATCGAGGGGAGAGTCATACTCTATTATTTTTTTTCGCATTTTTGCAACCTCTTTCTTTTTTGCAACAAGCAAAATAAGTTTTTCTGAAACAATATGCAAGCAACCTCAAAAACCCGGATTTGATATGAATAGACTTCTCCACATTCCCAAAACAATGCTTGGCGTCTTAACTTTCTGCCTGATTCTCGTAGGTGACGTCTCTGCACAAACCCACCTGCCCGTCATACCCTATCCGCAGGAGGTCAAACTTGAAAGAGGCCAGTTTGAGCTGAAGCCAAATCAAACGGCGCTGCAAGTTTCAATGCAAGACAGCAGTCAAATATCCGTGGCCCTGGCCGACCTGCGAGCGTTGTTTCAGCTACAAAGCGTGTCTGGTTCTGCTAACAAACGCCAGACCATCTCGCTTGGCATTCCGGCGGAGAATGAGCAATTTGCTGATCTCTGCAAGCGCAAGAAAATCTGGCCGCAAGACCGCATCGGCGAAGAAGGCTATGTGCTTCTGATCGAGAAGGACCAGATTGCGATAGCAGCCAACACGGCTCAGGGATTATTTTACGGCGCACAAACATTAAAGCAGCTTGTGCGCGCCTGGCAGGAGAGCGGAAAACTACGCTGCATGCAGATCGTCGACTGGCCGCAATACCGCTATCGCGGCATGCAGGATGACATCAGCCGCGGTCCGGTACCGACGCTCGATTATATGAAGATGCAGGTGCGGCGCTGTGCCGAGTTGAAGCTCAACATGATCTCCTACTACATCGAGCATGTCGTGGCCACAGAAAGTCACCCGGCTTTTGCGCCGGCCGGCGGTGCGGTTACCATCGAGCAGTGGCGTGAGCTGTCGGAGTACGCAAAGCCTTATTTTGTGGAAGTGGTTGGCAACTTCCAGTCGTTCAGTCATTTTGAGAAAGTGCTCTCGAGTCCCCGATATGCTCATCTGGGTGAAGCGAGCCGATTGCTGTCCCCGGCATTTGAAGAAAGTTACGAGCTGCTGGAATCGGTCTACACAGAGATGGCGCCGGCTTTCAGCTCTCATTTCTTCAATGTCAATTGCGATGAAACCTGGGACCTGGGCCGCGGCGCCTCGAAGCCGATGGTTGACAGCCTCGGCATTGCTGAGGTGTATCTGCGCCACATTTTGCGGCTGTATGATATCGTCAGCGGCCTGGACAAGCGCATGATGATGTGGGGCGATATTGCCACGTCCCATCCTGAGATGCTGAAGCGCATTCCCAAGGAAACTGTAATCATGGGCTGGGACTATGGCGCGAATGAGTCTTTCGACCATCTGATCACGCCTTTGAAAGAGGCAGGGTTTGATTTCTTCGTGGTGCCGGGCGTGCTCAATTCCAACCGCATCATGCCGGATTATCAGATGGCGAAAACGAACATCAGGAATTTTGCGCGCAACGGAGTTGAGCACGGCGCCCTGGGTTTGCTCAACACGGTCTGGGATGACGGCGGCTTTGCGCTGTTTTCGCGTGACTGGCTGGGCGTGGCCTACGCAGCGGAGAAGAGCTGGAATCTGGCGGACAAGCTGGATGACCACTTCGACGCCCGTTTTGATGAGGTGGTTTATGGCGACCAGCAGAACCGTATCTCGCAGGCTGTCATGCAGCTTACCAAGCTTACAGACCTGGGGGTTACCCATGAGATGAATGAGGCCGTGTTCTGGCAGACCATCATCCCCGAGCGCGGCGCCAAGCTCAAAGTCGATCTGCGGGACTGGGAGCAGGTGGATGCGATATGTGATACCGCCG
>CAZVSL010000234.1:0-9042 GCA_964629935.1 uncultured Calditrichaceae bacterium
AGCAAGCCTTATGGTCATACAGCCAGCCGATAGACTGAAAAGCGTCGGCGAGTACTTTTTCTCGCACAAACTGCGTGAGGTTGCACGACTGCGCAGTGAGGGCCGTGATGTTATCAACCTCGGCATCGGCAGCCCGGATCTGCCGCCGTCGGCAGAAACAGTGGCTATGTTGCAAGCTGCCTGCACCGACGGCGCCCATGGCTATCAACCCTACAATGGTACGCCGGAGCTGCGGTCTGCCCTGGCCCGCTGGTATGAGCACACTTACGACGTGCAGCTCGATCCACAGAGCCAGGTGCTGCCGCTTCTCGGTTCGAAAGAGGGAATCTTTCACATTTCCATGGCCTTTCTCAATGCGGGCGATCACGTTCTGGCGCCGGACCCGGGCTATCCCAGTTATGCTGCTGTCACCCGTCTGACCGGCGCCATCCCCGTAGCTTACGATCTCACGGCCAAGACCAACTGGCTGCCGGATTTGATCAGGCTGGCGCAATCGGACCTGTCGCGTGTCAAGCTGATGTGGCTGAATTATCCGCACATGCCAACCGGAGGACAGGCGTCGCGCGCCGACCTGAGCGCGGTTGTCGACTTTGCGCAACAGCATGATATCCTGGTTTGTCACGACAATCCGTACAGTCTGATTCTCAATCCTGAGCCACCGCTCAGTATTTTGAGCTGCGCGAATGCATTTGATTGTTGTGTAGAACTCAATTCGCTCAGCAAGAGCCATCACATGGCAGGCTGGCGTGTCGGCATGATTGCCGGGGCGAGTGAGTATCTGCACACCGTGCTGGCCGTGAAAAGTAATATGGATTCAGGCATGTTCCTGCCCGTGCAGAGAGCGGCCATCGAGGCACTCGAAAATACGCGGCAATGGCACAAACAGCAAAATGAGATTTATAGCAGGCGACGTGACTTGGCCTATTCGCTGATGGATGCTCTGAGCTGTGATTACATCCAAAACCGGCCGGGTCTATTCGTGTGGGCGAAGGCCCCGGACCACATTCGTGACGTTCCGGAATTCCTGGATCGGGTCTTATACCAGACGGGTGTCTTCCTGACGCCAGGCGTTATTTTCGGCAAAAACGGAGAGCGCTATATTCGCGCCTCCCTTTGTGTTCCGGAGCCGGCCATAAGTGAGGCCATCAGCCGTATCAAGGGTATCTAGCCTGAAAAATTCACAAACCTGGATTAATCTTGCGGCAAGACCCCAACAAACATGGTGCCCTGAGATATGAATTTTTCAGTTAGCTCCGCTGTTGTTGAGCGGAGACTTTCCGTACGCGAAGCGCATTTCTATGAATATAATGTGTGTTTTAAACGTGTTATTTTTCGTATGAACCAAAGGAATTAAACCATGAGCAGGCCGAATTTGATTATCGAAAGACAAACATATTTCCCAGACCGCAGCAAAGGCATTGCTGTGGTTGCCGGACCGTGCAGTGCGGAGTCAGAAGCGCAGGTGTTGCAGACTGCCCGGGAGCTGGCGAAGATTCCAGAGGTGACCGTATTTCGGGCGGGCGTATGGAAGCCCCGTACGCGCCCAAACACGTTTGAAGGCGTAGGCGTTGCCGGCCTGAAGTGGTTGCAGCTTGTCAAGCAGCACACACGTCTTGCGACGGCTGTTGAGGTCGCAAACGCCCGTCACGTTTACGAAGCCCTGAAGTTCGGTGTGGATGTTTTGTGGGTCGGGGCGAGGACCGCCGCCAATCCGTTCTCAGTGCAGGAGATTGCTAACGCCTTGCAGGGCGCAGACGTGCCCGTATGGGTGAAGAATCCCGTCAACCCGGACCTGCAACTCTGGATCGGCGCGCTGGAGCGACTGAACCAGGCTGGCATAACAAAACTGGCCGCCATTCATCGCGGCTTCACCGGAGATGACAGCAACGCTTACCGCAACGTACCGCGTTGGCTCATACCGGTCGAGCTGAAGCGGCTGGCGCCGGAGCTACCGGTCATTTGCGACCCGAGTCATATTGCGGGAAAATCCGATTTTCTGCAGGAAATCGCCCAGAAAGCGCTTGATCTGACCCTGGACGGCCTGATGATTGAAACCCATCCTGAGCCGCAAACAGCTTTGAGCGACGCCGGCCAGCAAATCCGGCCGCAGGCCTTGCGCGAGATGCTCAGTTCCTTGCGATTGCGCAAGGTCGAAAATGGCGGCACACCGGCAGCCGAGCTTGCCCGATTGCGCGAAGAAAGCGACGCCGTCGATTATGAGCTGCTGGAGATCGTGGCCAGGCGAATGGCGATCGTGCGGCAGATCGGTCTCTATAAAAAGGACCATGACATGACCGTTCTGCAAGTCAAGCGCTGGAAACAAGTTGTTGAAGACAGGTTGGAAAAGGCGAGAGCGCTGGGTCTGGATGAGACGCTTGTACAAGATATCTATGAAATTTTGCACAGCTATGCTATCAAAATTCAATCGGATGCTATCAATCGCTGAGTTCTATGGTTGCTTTCTTATTCTTCGCTTGCATCATCAACAATTTGCTATGATCTCGCTGTTTCCACCGCCCGCAGCATAAATCCTGCACCCCTCACCAGTCACCACCCACCAATTGCTTCTTTCACTCAATCTTTACATCCCCTTAAGGAAGCTGTAACAATCTCCGTCTATATTCGGCCAAGTGATTAAGAAACGGCGTCGAAGAAGCTGCTCATACTATGAAGAAACTACTGGTTGTCGAAGACGAAAGAGATATCAGCGAGATGATCGTACACCATCTCAAATCAGCCGGATACGAAGTCGCTGCTGCCTATGACGGGTATCAGGCCTCTGATATAATCGAAGATGAAGATTTTGATCTGGTCATCCTGGATATCTTGTTGCCCGGCATGAATGGCTGGGAATTATGTCAAAAGATTCGCGCCAATTCTACGAGAGCTTCCCTTCCCATAATTTTCCTGTCTGCACTATCATCAGAATCAGACCGCATCAAAGGTTTCGACCTCGGCGGTGATGATTATCTGATGAAGCCATTCTCGCCGCGTGAGATGGTCTCGCGCGTCAAGGCTATTTTGCGCCGCACAGAAGAGGCGCCAAAAGAAAGACGGACCTTGCGCATCGGGGATGTCTCCATCGATTTTCTCAAACACCGGGTGGAGACTGGCGGCAAAACCATCCATTTGACCAGCAGTGAGTTTCAGATTTTGCACATTCTCAGCAGTGAAGCGGGTCGCGTTTTTTCCCGCGAAGAGCTGTTGACTCAGATGCGCGAAAATAACGCGGACCTTGAATTGAGTAACGTCGACGTCCATGTGCACCGCTTGCGCCAAAAAATAGAGCGCGACCCCAGAAATCCCAGAATGATTCAGACGGTGTGGGGCGTCGGCTATCGGTTTGTTAGCGAGTGATTTGCGGTTTTATGAACATCAAGGAGAAATCCATGCAGCAGCATCATGCGTTGCGCCAGTCAAGATTGAGTGGCATAGTATCGGCAATCATGCTCATGCGCGTGATTTCACACAATTGTGTTTGGCTCCTGTCGCGCAGCATCAGAATGGTCTTTATCCTGAATAAGGAAATGGTGTCCTACATTATTCGTGGTCGCAAGGCGAATGCCAACGTGGCTCCCGAGGTTCAAAATGTCTTCAACCACCACGGAGTGTGGCTGGTCGATATGGAGGGCCTCATACACGAACAGATGGATCTTAGGTAATAACTATCAATCAATTCGGAGGAATGGTGTTATGAGTCAACAAGCAACAATGAAGCACAAGACCAGCAGAGTCCGTGTCGCCAGCATGGGGCGCTGTGGTATCGTGGTTCAGCTCGTCTTCATGTTTTTATTGGTATTCTCTTCTGCTGCCGCCGGTTTGGCCGGTGAATCCAAGAACACCCTGAAGGGCAAGGTCACAGGCACCGTGGTAGACGCCCAGACCGGTGATCCTCTGGTGGGCACCAACGTCTTCTTTGAAGGGACCATGATCGGTACAGCCAGCGATCTCGATGGCAACTACACAATCACGAATGTGCCGCCCGGCAGTTACGATTTGGTGCTGTCAATGATAGGCTATGCCAAAACGGTGGTGCAGGATGTCAAGGTTGAGGCGGACGAAATTGCAAAATATGACATAGCGCTCAAGCCCGAGGCGCTGGAAAGCGACGAGGTCGTGGTGATGGCAGAGTTGATTCGCAACACCGAGTCTGCTTTGCTAAAAGAGCGACAAAAGGCGGTGGCCGTCAGCGACGCAATCAGTGCGGAAGCGATATCGCGTACAGGCAGCGGCGATGCGGCAGAGGCGATGACGAAAGTCACCGGCGCATCTCTGGTAGATAACAAGTACGTGTACGTCAGGGGCTTAGGCGATCGCTACTCAAATACGCTTATGAACGGCGCTTTATTGCCGAGCGCTGATCCTGACCGCAATTCTGTTTCCATCGACGTATTGCCGTCCAATTTCCTGGAGAGCATTGTTACGGTCAAGACCTTTACCCCTGATCAACCGGGCAGTTTTACAGGCGGCAGCGTAAACATTCGCACAACCACGTTTCCTGAGCGATTTAAGCTGTCTTTCTCGACCTCGACCTCATACAACACGCAGTCAACACTTGAGGATGGCGTCCTGACCTATCCGGGAGGCGCCACCGATTGGCTGGGCATCGATGATGGTACGCGTGAAATTCCCGCCGCCCTGTCATCTCCTGATGTCGAACTGCCGGATATCGGGTCGGCCTTTACGAACCGCGAGAAGGCCCTGGAGCTTGACCGGCTTTCAAAGTCCTTTAATTCAGTCATGACGCCAACCCAAAGACGCGCGCCAATAAATCAAAGCCATTCCTTCTCGATAGGCAATCAAACCAGCCTGTTCGGGAAAGCACTTGGCTATTTCGCCAGCTTGAATTACGGTCGAAAGTTCTCAGCCTATGATGGCGGCACCTCGGCGCAATATCAACTTACCGGTAAGGTTGCGGAAGTTAACGAGCTGACGAATCTTTTCCTTCTTTCGGACTCAAGGGGCAGCGAAGATGTGCTGTGGGGTGGCCTGGCAAACTTATCTCTCAAGCTCGATCCAAACCATAGCTTTCACGCAACTTACTCTTATAACCGAAGCGGCGAATCTACCAGCCGCTATCAGGTAGGGCCTTTGCCGCGCGATTTGGCTCCGGGTACATTTTATGAAACACGCGTGCTGCGATTCGTGGAGCGGGAATTACAGTCTGCTCAACTCAGTGGCGAGCACGTGTTTAGCAACTTGCTGAAGGCTCGGGTTGAATGGACGACATCGTTGTCCAAATCAAAACAGGATGAGCCGGATCTGCGCTTTTTCAGCAATGACTTCACACCCGTAACGCGCGGCGGCGCCACCGATACACTTTACTCCATCGCTCCATCGAATTACTCACGGCCGGTTCGCTACTTTAGAGACCTGGAGGAAGACGTATGGGATTCGTATCTCAACGTTTCGATACCATTCAAGCAGTGGAGTGGATTTAAAGGTACCTTCAAATTGGGCGGCGCTTTTGGCCACAAAGAGCGTACCTTTCGCGAACGCCGGTTCGAGTATTTTCAATCGTCTCTACGTTACGATGGAAACCCGGAAACGTTCTTTTCCGACGAAAAAGTTGGAATTGTCGACAGCACCACCCGCTTTTTCAACTTCGGTAACTACATAGTCGATGCTTCACAATTATCTAACAACTATGATGGCGATCAAGATATCTCCGCGGTTTATGGCATGGTGGACTTACCCCTCTTTCGCAGGCTGCGCCTCATAACCGGGGTTCGGTTTGAGTCTACTCGCATGGATGTTGCCAGCGTCGACTCATTAAAGGAAAGAGGCGCATTGTCTACTGACGACATCCTGCCATCGCTTAATCTGATTTACAACGTTGCGGACAATGTCAATCTCAGGGCTGCCTATGGCAGGACTCTGGCGCGCCCGACTTTTCGAGAACTTGCACCCTATGCTTCGTTCGATTTCGTTGGAGATTTTATCTTCATCGGCAATGCCAGCCTGAAACGCACCCTGGTTGACAATTTCGACTTACGCTGGGAGTGGTTTCCTGCTCCGGGAGAAATCCTTGCCGTCAGCGGTTTTTACAAGAACTTTGATAATCCAATCGAACGCGCCATTGTCTCCAACAACAATCAGGGCCAATTCCAGAATGTCGACCACGCGCGAGTCATGGGGTTGGAATTCGAGCTGCGCAAGAGACTCGGCTTCCTGCACAAGGCGTTGGATAACTTTCAGTTCGGCGGCAATCTCACCCTTATCAACTCGAAGGTCGACATCCCGGAGAAGGAGCTCCTGCCTATACTCGAGCTGAATCCTGATGCTTCGGATGAGCGCGCGTTGCAGGGGCAATCACCTTATGTGTTGAACCTCGACCTTGGCTATGCGAACCGTGATTTCGGCACTTCTGTGAACGTCTTCTATAACGTCTTTGGACGTCGTTTGTCGGAAGTCAGCCTGGGCGGAACACCGAATGTGTTTGAGCAGCCACGCGGGATGCTCGACATGACGCTATCGCAGCGGATTTGGCGCGGGTTAAGCTTGAAATTTGGCGCCAAGAACCTGTTGAATTCCAGTATGCGAAAGGCGCATACATTCAAGGGCGAGGACTTCGTGGTTGGAGAGCATAAGACAGGCCGGACCTTTACATTCGGTACCAGTTATAACATCGACTAAACATATTGCCATGGAGATAAAAATGAAATGGGAAACTGCTCGCATTGCAAAAGGCGCTCTATTCTTGCTCACACTGCTTCTGTTTGTAACATCCTCAAGTCTGATAGACGCAAGAGTCGCCAGCGGGTTATCTATGTCCCAATGTCGAAAACTTTTTACCTGGGGTGAGGCTTGTGACCGGGAAAGGAATGTTGACGGGACTATCTACCGCGTTGTAAGAGATGTCGACCGCGTAGCCATCGGTCATGCTTTCAAGAAAACATTCAGACTCGACAAAAATGAGAGCAAACTTCTGGTTGGGATACACAACGATGGCCGCATTGCAAAAGTAATCTTCAAGGGCGAAGTGGAGTTGGCCGCGCAGTTTTTTCTTCAGTTCGAGGGCAAAAGTATCCAGGATAGCTTTGAAGTGGCAAGTAAGCCAACAGACCTTTTGTTTGTGCCGGAGAGAATCAAATCTGTCGAAGGGCACATTGAAACTTGCCAAAGGATTGCCAAAGAAGTTGAAAAAACCCTGGACCTGTGGCAGCAATTGAAAAGAGAACCTTTGTCAATGGCTAAATCTTCTAAAACCAATTAAACATAAACAACTGAGAAGGAGGATTCAATGTCGCGTTCAATGATATTATTGTTACTAATTCTAACCATTCCATTGACTGCAAATGCCCAAAGCGTCATCACTGTGACGGATGCGGACATCGTGGGGGATGTGTTATGGACGGCTGAGAACACCTATGTGTTGCAGGGTCGAGTGTTTGTTGAGGATGGCGAGACGTTGACCATCGAGGCGGGCACGGTTGTTAAAGGCAAGCCGGGCCAGGGCGAGGATGCCAGTGCGTTGATCGTGGCGCGTGGCGGCAAGATTTTCGCTGAGGGAACGCCGACGAATCCGATCATCTTCACGGCGGAGGCGGATGATGTGACGGATCCGAATGATTTGCCGTTGAATGCGCGCGGGTTGTGGGGCGGCGTGATTATTTTGGGACGTGGGGTCATCAACGTGGCCGGCGGCGAGGAGAACATCGAGGGCATCCCGACGACGGAGCCGCGGGCGATTTACGGCGGCAACGATGATGACGACAACAGCGGTGTGTTCCGCTACGTCTCGATTCGGTATGGCGGCACCAACATCGGCGCGAACAACGAGATCAATTCGTTGACCATGGGCGCGGTTGGCCGCGGCACGACCATCGAGTTTGTGGAGTCGTTCAACAATGCCGATGACGGGTTTGAGTGGTTTGGCGGCACGGTGAACACGCGTTATTTGGTGAGCGCGTTCAACGAGGACGACGGCTTTGATTACGATGAAGGCTGGCGCGGCAAGAATCAGTTTTGGTTTTTGATTCAGGCTGAGGATGCCGGCGGTTCCGGCGGCGAGCACGATGGTGGCACGACGCCTGAGGATGGCCAGCCGTTTGCGATTCC
Organism: uncultured Calditrichaceae bacterium; assembly: GCA_964629935.1. Lineage (GTDB taxonomy): Bacteria > Zhuqueibacterota > Zhuqueibacteria > Oceanimicrobiales > Oceanimicrobiaceae > CAZVSL01. The sequence goes on from CAZVSL010000234.1 coordinate 8,062, forward strand.
TGAGGTTTACAATGCGACGTTAATTGGCAGCGGAGCGAGTTCGACGAATAGCCGGAATGATTTTGCGCTCAACATCGACGACAATGCGGGGGGCAAGTACTTCAACAGTATCTTCACGGATTTTTTTGGTGGTGCGGTTTTGATCGAGGATTTGCCGAGTGGTGAGGACAGCCGTGCGCGCTTGGACGCCGGGGATTTGGAGCTGCAGTACAACATCTGGCACAATTTCGGCGCGGGTCCGACGCCGAACGAGTTTTTCCCGCAGGATTTTGTGCGGACGTACATGACGGATGCAGCCAACGCCAACCGCTTCGAAGACCCGCAGTTGCGCGGTATCAGCCGGGCGACTGACGGCGGCTTAGATCCGCGTCCTGCCGACGGCAGCCCGGCATTCACGGACGTCAAGCAGGTTCCCAATGACGGCTTTTTCCAGCAACCGAGCTACGCCGGCGCGTTCGGAGAAGATAACTGGGCAGCCGACTGGACGTTCATTTCTGAATTGAGAATACTGAACAGCGCCGGCGCTGCCACGCCAGACCTGGTGACATCTGTTGAAGAACGCGTAGTGTCAGGGCCAACCTCATCAATCCCTGATAATTTCGCCCTAAGCCAAAACTACCCGAATCCCTTTAACCCGACGACGAATATCAACTACAGCGTAGCCGAAGCATCGCATGTCAGGTTGACCGTCTACAATTTGGTTGGCCAGAAGGTAGCAACGCTGGTAGATGGCGTTCGTGCAGCCGGAACCTATACGGTTTCATGGGATGCCTCAAACCTGTCGAGCGGAATCTACGTCTACCGTCTCGACACCGGGAACAAGGTGTTTGCAAATAAGATGACGTTGCTCAAATAAAGTTTGTACCCTGGTTTCACCCTTACACCCTTCCCCCTATGACCCGGGCACAAGGAAGCCCTTTCCTTGTGCCTTTTTTTATTCCCCTCCAACGGAGGGGACAGGCTCGAAGCGCAGCGAGAGCC
>CAZVSL010000235.1:0-5741 GCA_964629935.1 uncultured Calditrichaceae bacterium
AGCTATCGAGCCTGCTCCGTTGTTGTTGAGCGGAGACTTTCCTTACGCGAAGCGATCTTTCTGATATGATAAGACGGTTTAGTTAGTACTTCTGTCCAATATAAAAGCACAAGCGGATAACGAATCAAATACAAGAGATTCCTGTTGTTATCCAATTTAAAGACCTACTATCGTCCCAAGTCAATTCCGGAAGCCCTGGCACTGCTTGAAAAAAACTCGGGCTCGATCCTGGTTATTGCCGGCGGCACCAAACTCGTTCAATCAGACAATGCAATAGTTCGGGAGCTCGTCGACATCATGTCGCTAGACCTGAACTACATCCAGAACAATAAGGGCGAGCTCCGCATAGGTGCAACCACATCGATTCAAAAGCTGGTTGAATCTCCGGACCTTCGGACGCCAAGCGGCGAGTTGATTTCGAAGGCAGCCCTGTTGAGTCATCGCTCAAAGATGGTCCGTAACCAAGCAACATTGGGCGGAGAGCTGGTTTCCTCCGGTCCGCTGTCTGTTCTCTATTGTGCCATGCTGGTATTGCAGGGCCAGGTTCGTATTGCTGGCGGGGATGAATTTGCCCTTGCCATGAATATCTTCTTGAGGAAGAAAGGATTGGGCGGCGGTTTGCTAATTGAAACCATCATACCGAGGTTCAGCGAGCATACATACGCGGCCATCGTGCCAATTCATCATGAGAATGAAAATGCCCTGGTGTGTGCTTGTGCACGTGTAACTTTTGAAGGCCAAAATTGTAGCGATGTCAAGATTGCTGTTACCGCTACAGAAAGACTGCCGCGGCGTTTTCCGGAAGCTGAGCACGTCCTGGAAGGCAATCCCCTGACAATAGCCAATATCGAAAGCGCTTCAGAAACGGCCAGCCAGCTATATCGTCCCATTTCTGATGACTTGGCCAGCGGAGAGTACCGCAAAGAAGTGTGTCGGGGACTTGTTAAGAAGGCCCTGCAAGCGTGCGTTGAGCAATTCGAGGAGGATATTTGATCCGTGGAAGTTCGTCTCACACTCAATAACAAACAGCTAAAAACTGATATCCCGGCGAACCAGACATTGAGCGACCTTCTCAGAGCCCATGGCTGCTGGAGCGTCAAGAAAGGGTGCGAAACCGGATCCTGCGGAAATTGCACAGTTATCGTAGATGGCAAGGCTGTTTATTCATGCCTTATGCTGGCCGCACAGGCCGAAGGCAGATCTATCGAGACGTTTGAACTCATCGAGCATGCAACTGAGTTCTCGCCGCTCAAGGAAATCCTGATGGACTTTGGCGATATGGATTGTGGTTACTGCATCCCGGGCATGATGATGGCGATGAAGGCCTTGTTCGACAAGATTCCCGAACCTACCGAAGAAGAAGTTGTAGACATGTTGGCGGGCACGGTCTGTCACTGTGTTCGCAGCGTCAAACCTGTAGAATCAATCCTGGACGTGTTCAAGAAGATGCGTGGAAAATGGTAATGCAAAGGAAAAAACAACTCATTGTTGTCGGAGATCGCATTCTCATAGACTGCAACGATGAAAAGAACCGCACCGAGTTCGGTCTCTATCTGCCGCCCGGTGTGAAAGAAAAGGAAAAAGTGCGGGGAGGCTATGTCGTGAAAGTCGGGCCCGGCTACCCCATGCCGGACCCCAACTCAATTAATGATGAACCATGGTCATCCCGGCAAAGAAATGACATCAAGTACATCCCGCTGCAGGCACAAATCGGCGACTATGCTATTTTTCTAAACAATTCGGCTGTCGAAATTGAGTTCGAGGGCAAGACCTATATGGTCGTGCCACAGTCTGCCATTCTGGTCTTGATGCGCGATGAGTTGTCTGGCTTCGACAACGACTCGTCTGAATTTCTCTAACATTGGACTTCTCTTACAGTCGAGCGGTCATTTCCAATCTACCTCTTCAGTCCTCATACCGAAATGATTTCACCCAGTTGACAAATGTCTGAGCCAAGCTAATGGCTCTTGCCATTTCAGCTTCAGTGATGTCCTCTATCAGGCCCGGGTATCGTGTTTCTACAGCATAAGGAATGACTACCCGTTTTCTTCATAGACAACTCTCCCACTCTGAACCGCTTCCTTGTATATCAGCCCGTCAACTTCCAGTAATCTGCTAAAGTGCTCTTCTTTGACAACCAAAATGTCCATAGGCATAAAAATGTCGTTTAGCGCACGACGTAACCGAACGCTCCCCTGTCGCGAATTCGGTACCTCATTTTTGACGACAACCAGAAAATCTACATCACTATTGTGGTAGACCGCAGGCAAAAAGCAAAAATCCCGATTCGGCCAAGCCGAACCGGGATTGATTTTCATCTAACTTGTTTCTGGTTTCTACATTGAATAGCTCAACCGCGCCAGTCCCAGCCGTCCGATTTCCGGCGCGCCTATGAACTCGCGGTGCTCGTTGTCCAGCACATTCTGGATGAGCAGATCGAACCTGAGCCCGGGCGCATATTCACTGAAGTCATAGCCGGCGCCGACATCGAGCAGGAAGAAATCATCGAGACCGCCAATGTCACCCGGGTGTTCGATGGGCAATCCACCAATGTATGGACCGGAGGCTATGGGATACGCCTGGGTGAATCTTGCCGCGGCGTTGAAAGAGACTCCTTTCGGCACTTGATAACTGAATCCTGCTTTCGCTTTGAACTGGCTCGCATTCAGAGCCTGGAACAGGGCAGGATTCGCTTCTCCCAGCTCCTCATTATCAAAAAAATCGTCGCTGATATAAGAGAAATTGCCGAACAGGTTAAGACGCCGGTTAACGATATACTGAATCGAGGCATCCACTCCCCAGAAATCGACATCACCAAAATTGCGATAGCCGCCGAGGATTTCACCAGGCGCCCTGTTTTCATCTGGTTGCACAACACCGGCGGGAAGATTTGACATGAGCGTACGTAATTGATCCTCGCCAAGCGAGACGAGCAAGCCGGCTACTTGCTGAGCGCTCAGCCCGACGGCATTCAATGCCGGTCCCAATTGCGGGTTCGCGGCAATCGCCTGTGCCACTGCTCCCAATAGCTCATTGTCATCAAGTATGGGAATTGCGCCGGTGGCAGGATTTTGGTAGAAGGCCAGTGGCGTAAGCTGAGTCACACCGCTGACAAAGTTCTTCTTTTGCGAGTAATAGGCATCTACTGCAAACAGAACTTTCTCACGAATCAGGCCTTTGTAGCCAAACTCCAGAGATTGCGTAATCGTGGATTTTAATGGTTCCACGTCCTCCGGGCGCGCCTCGAGAATGCTGGTGCCAGCCCCTTGAACATTTGTTCCTTGTTCCGGGCTGAGCAAGGTAACAAACTGCTCAATTACGGCGATAGGAAGCTGTGGAAGACCATTAGCCACCAGCAACGCTTGAATCTGCTCAGGGGGCAACTGCGACACCTGATTATAAATCAAACCATAGAAGGGCGCCAGAGGCACATTTTGAGTCGGCACGCCGGCCTCAGAAAATTGCAGGATGTTTTCACCCCAGACGCCGGGCGCCGGGAACAGTGACGAGGCTGTGATGCCGCCGCCGGCACGCGCCGCTGTGAAATGAAACCCGTTCCGCGATCCGCGGCCGCGCTGTACGATACTGAAAGGTGTGCCCTGAATAGGCACCTCAAGACCGACGATATCCAGATGTAGCGAGTTTCCTCCCGGCAGGGCATGCGCGCGGTTGTAGGTTGCGCGGAAACTGTGCTCGGCTGTCGGCTTAAACACCAGGGCGGCGCGCGGTGAAAGCTGAAATTCCTCTTCAATGTTGTTATAATCAGCGCGCAGGGCCGCAGTCAAGTCAAATTTCTGCGATAGCTGGGTTTGTGACTGTGCGTAGAAACCGATCTCGGAAATCAAATCGTCATCTTCATTGCGGCCAAAGATCGTTCCCTCTGTGTCCGGAGTCGTGCGGTCATAGTCGACGCCAAAGATGAGCTGTTCTCTGCCATCTGCAAGTTCCACATCATACTGCGCCTGCAGGTTAAGCAAAGTTGAATTGTCGACGACCTGTAAGCGCTGACCGCTGGACTGTTGCTGACCATAGACAAATGAATCGCCGGCGTCATTCTTGTTCAGGTACGCTTGTGCAAAAAAGTTACCCATCTGAAATCGCAGTTGGCCATACATATAGCCATAACCATCTGCCTGCACGGTGCCGATTCCCGATAGAACGGTAGCATCCAGAGAAGAAAAGCCGCCGTTTGCAGTCAGGGTAGCATCATCACCAAGCTTGAACTGCAGCAAGCCATTAATGTTTATCTTTTGATAGTCGCGATCGAAGAAGGTCGTATCGCCTGTTACCGGGTTGACGAGCTGGTCGGCATCGAGTGGATCGTTGATGTTATAATCCCAGTCATCGGCTTCAGCATACTGCGCTGTGATTTTATACCCAACGTTATCCGAAAGTATGCCTGCATGTCGCGCATGACCGGCAATCGATGAACGCTCCCCGCCGGTAAACGCGAAGGTCGTGCCCGGATGGTCGAACGGGTCCTTTGTGATATAGTGTACCACGCCAGCATCGACGCCAGCACCATACAGAGCAGAACCCGGACCGCGCACCACTTCGACTCTCTCGAGGTCGATAGCCATGTTCGGCATGATCGAGTGCAGGTTAACATCCAGAGATGGCACAGCCGCGCGACGATAGTCCGTCATAATGTAAGTGGCGCCAGAGAAAGCGTTGCTAAACCCTCTGAGCACGACCTCATGCCGGTCCACGCCCGTCGTCGCCATGTCCACGCCGGTCACGTTTTTCAAAGCCGAGACTGATGATGGCGAGACCACCTGGGTGAGCTCGCGTGGCTCGATAACCGAAATCGAGGCTGGCGCCTCCAGTGTTTTTTCCGCACGTCTGGATGCGGAAATAGAGATTGGGTTTAGTTCAATGCCGGTTGGGTTCAGTGAAATGTCGACGCTTTTGGTTTCACCTGCAGAGAGCACGACATCCGCCATTTCGAGAGCCTCATAACCGATATAGCTAACCCGGATCGTGTAGGTCCCGGGTACAATCTTGCCAACGCTGAATTCACCAGATTCGTCAGTCGCGGCGCCCGTCTGTCCTGTTTCAGACGTAACGGCAACATTCGCACCAGGAAGTGGCTCACCGGTTTCTGAGTCAGTTACTTTTCCACTGATTGTCGCGTTCTGAGCCAGCCCCGGGCTGGTAAACAAACAGAACAGAATACACAACATGGCAGAAAAGCTCCCGCGGTAAATAGTTGTTCCCACCATTTGATCCTCCCTTCCTTTCTAATGAGTGATAGTTGTTTGGTAGTGAATAAGAAGAAATAATACCAAAGGGACCATGGAGTTTTATATGGTGTTATTGTGCGACCAACGAACTTAAGCTATCAAGAACAAGGGATTGGTTCTCTCAAGAAAGGATTGAATTCAAAACTGTATAAAAGCTAAATCTTTTGTCTGAGAAAAGCAAGATTTTTTTGTCTCTGTAGCCGCGACGAGGCCTTCCCGCAAAACGCGCAAAAATAACGTAACCTAATGAAAACAATAGAGTCAAATACTTATTGACTCTTATTCGTATAATCGCTAACGTTGGCGAAACCAGGCTCAAACACATATCTCCGATAGATTGTTCTCGTGTCGACAGGGAGTATTTATTGTTGAAACAAAGTCGCCATAACCTATTTGTGGTGATGGTTTTTGCCATCATCCCGGGGGTCATCACAGCCGGAGCACTTGCTCATCCGCCCAAAAGTAACACAGGTTGGATTGCCGGAAAAGTGGAGGCCG
>CAZVSL010000235.1:5751-7917 GCA_964629935.1 uncultured Calditrichaceae bacterium
AGCGGTCGGGCCATCAGCGGCATCAATGTCCTGGTCAAAGGCACAGAATTTGGCTCAGCAACCGACGCGAGCGGAAACTACATAATCGGCAATTTGAATCCGGGTAGCTATGTGCTTCAGTTCTCGGCCGTGGGATACAAGAATCTCAAGTTGACGAACGTTGCGGTCAAAGCGGGAGAAACCACTGCGGTCAATGTGGTCCTGGAAGAACAAGTCATATCCATGGCCGATGTCCTGGTGATCGGCGTATCCAAAAGGCTGGAACGCATCAAAGATGCACCAGCGGCCGTGAACAAGCTATCCCAGGTCAGGCTGTCTCAATACGGAGCCACAGGCCAAATACCCGGACTATTTGTGGCAGAGCCCGGAATCGATGTCGTGCAAAGCGGCATCAACGACTTCAATATCAACGCCAGAGGATTTAACTCGACCTTGAACCGGCGTGTGCTCGTATTGCAGGATAACCGCGAAACAGCCATGGCCTTGCTGTTGGCGCAGGAATGGAACACCTACAGTTTGCCGCTCGATGCCCTGGGAGACGTGGAATTCGTGCGCGGCCCGGGATCGGCTTTGTATGGCGCCAACGCCTTTTCAGGGGTGCTGAACATCCAGACGCCGGCGCCGGAAAAAGTACAGGGGACGCGAACCAACATCGCTTTTGGCGAGCAGAATACGATCAGAGCGGATGTGCACCATGCCGGATTTCACGAGCCGTGGGGCTACAAAATTCAATTCGGCGGCGTGCGCAGCGAAACCTGGAACAGGTCACGCAACGTGTCGCAAGAGCAATTGACAGCCCGGGAATATGCGGGTCTGCCTACAGAGTTTGTCCCCCTCGACGATGACGATGTCAGCACCATTTACGGCTCAGCAAGACTGGATTACAATCTGTCACAGGGAAACGTCATCACGGCTGAAGGCGGCGTGGCGCAGGCAGAAGACCAGGTCTTCGTGACAGGCATCGGCCGCGTGCAGGTCGACCGCGTCATAAGGCCCTGGGGAAGGCTGAACTTCACCTCCGACCACTATTTCTTTCAGGCGGATTACAACGGGCGCAAAACGCTTCAGAACCATCAACGCGCACTCAACAGTGTCATGACATTCAGAGAAAACTCCTATGATATTCACTTCCAGTTTCAAAACAACTTCAAGTTGCTGAAAAACCGCATGCAACTGGTGTGGGGCGCTTCCCATCGTCTGCAACATGTTGACACAAAGCGAACCTTGACGCCCGACAGCTATGATGAAAATCAATCCGGGCTGTTTGCACAGCTCGAGTACAAATTCTCGCCTCATTTCGGCATCGTAACAGGCGGCCGCGTGGACCGCAGCACGTTGCATGAAACGCAATTCTCGCCAAAGGCAGCGCTGGTTTACTCGCCAGGGCAAAATCACCGATTCAGACTGACCGCCAATCGCGCTTTTCAAACACCAAACTATGCCGAATTCTTTTTGCGCGCGCCTTCAGGTGCGGCAGAGGATCTGTTCGTGATCGAGCAGCAGATCGAGCTTGCCATCGAGCTGGAAGAGAATCTGCCGCGCGGCAGCGTGGACCTGCCGCTCAACTTCGGACTCACGCCCAGACTGGCGCTCGGCAACCAACATCTCGATGTTGAAAAAGTGACGAGTTATGAGCTGGGATACAAGGGAACGCTGGGAAAACGCTGGTATGCGACGGCAGACCTCTATCTGAGCCGGCTTGCGGATTTTGTCACAGACCTGCTGCCGGGGGTAAATCCGGATATCAAGCCCTATCAGGTTCCTGAAGATATTCCGCAGTCCTGGCGACAAATCGCCACAGACTTCATCGCATCCGAAATCGATTCGAGCTTTTCGACCCTGCCGGACGGCTCACAGGCTTTCGTGGTCTCATATACCAATGCCGGCAAAGTCACAGAGTGGGGTGCTGAACTAGCGTTGCACTACCGTCTTTCAAGCGCACTCAATCTTTTTGGCAATTATACTTTCTTCGACTTTGATGTTACGGACAAACTTGTTGGTGACAGGCTTCTCCCCAACACGCCCATGCACAAGTTCAACGTGGGACTTAATTATCGGAATTTGCGTGGCTTGGATTTGTCCTTGAATTTACGGCATGTCGATGATTTTGAGTGGGCAAGCGGGATTTTTCAGGGGCATGTACCGGCATATACGACGGTAAACTTT
>CAZVSL010000235.1:7927-9033 GCA_964629935.1 uncultured Calditrichaceae bacterium
TGCCGGCGGTTACAAGGTTGGTTCGGATGTTCGTCTCGGTGTCACCATTACGAACCTTTTCGATAACGACCATTATGAGCTATTCGGCGGGTCCATAATTGGCAGGCGTGCGCTCGCCTCCCTGCGCTTCGATTTATAGATATCGAAAAAGCTTCAGGGCGTTATTTGTTAAGGTGTTAGCGTCATGAGCTGACTATATCATCCAGGCAAACACCAAGCCTTAACAAAACCTGTGAAATCTGGATATCGCTAACACCCTGACACACTGCCGCTCATTCCTCCAAGGTCGACAAATCCCCCTCATCCACGCCCAGGGCTCGAGCCTTTAGAACACGCCGCATTATCTTGCCGCTGCGCGTCTTGGGCAAGGATTCGACGAATTTGATGGACTCCGGACGTGCGATTGGCCCCAGCTCATGAGAAACATGTTTCTTGAGCGCATCCTCTAATTCCGGACTTCCCGTCAGACCAGCTCGCAAGATGACATAAGCATGGATGGCATTGCCCTTGACATCGTGCGGCAAGGCAATCGTTGCTGCCTCCGCAACATCGTCGTGGCTTACCAGAGCGCTTTCCACTTCTGCTGTGCCGAGGCGGTAGCCGCTGACTTTGATGACATCGTCAATGCGGCCAATGATCCAGACATAGCCATCTTCATCGATGCGCGCCGAATCGCCGGCTTTATACCAGCCCTGCTTTTCATATTCTTGCCAGTAGACCTCGACAAAGCGGTCGGGATCGCCGTAGATAGTGCGCGCCATGCCGGGCCATGGAGATTTGATGACAAGCTTACCTTCCTCGCCGACCGGCACATCCTTGCCAGCATCATCTACCACGGCCACCTCATTACCGAAGAAAGGTTTTGTCGCTGAGCCGGGCTTTAGCGGCGTGATTGGAAGCGGCGTGATCATAAAGCCGCCGGTTTCGGTCTGCCACCACGTATCCATAATCGGGCAGCGTTCCTTGCCCACGACGCGATGATACCAACGCCAGGCCTCCGGATTGATAGGCTCACCGACAGAGCCAAGCAGCCGCAACGTGCTCAAATCATGCCGCGCCGGCCATTGGTCGCCAAAGCGCATCAGCCCGCGGATAGCTGTTGGCGA
>CAZVSL010000236.1:0-7818 GCA_964629935.1 uncultured Calditrichaceae bacterium
TTGTGGGCGTCGATGTAAAGGGTGCGCGCTTGTGGACGGGCGCCCGCCGGGCCATTGTGCTTGGTGTTGAGAACGTCGCATTCCTGCGCGCAAGTGCACTTGCGCTGCCGGATTTCATCCCTGCCGCGAGTGTGGATGAGATTTGGATTCCGTTTCCGGATCCGTTTCCAAAGAAGCGCAAAGCGAGACGGCGCCTTACTGCACCTGAGTTCTTGCAGGTCTACGGGCAGTTGCTGCAGCCGCAGGGCCGCGTGCACGTCAAGACAGACGACCGCGGATTTTACGAATTCACACTCGAGACAATTAAGCGCAGAGGTCTGCCGGTGCTGCAGGTGGATGACGATGTCTATCAGGCTGGATTGCAGGAATCGGTTCTTGCAATTCAAACCAAATATGAAAAGAATCACATAGCCGAAGGGCGAACCATCAAGTATGTTTGCTTTGGCTTTGATTGAGCCTGAATTATCATTTGCCCGGTTTGGCTTATTCCGAAGGCGTTGACAGGGAGAGGCAACGCGATTATCTGCTTACACAAAAGCGAGGGGTACCATCATGCTCGACTTACCTTTTGAGACGACCGCGGTCATCGTGGTTGGATTAATCTCCCTGGCGCTTGCTATTTTCACTCTTGTGGTTCTGCTCTTGAACCGGGTGCGCAGAACCATCAAAAAGATGCGGTTTCAGCAGACGCCACATATCAGCGTGCCGCAACATGTCCTGAGATTCTTGATGACGTTTATCTGGATTGCTCTGTCTCTCGCTGTCGTGTTCATCGCAGCCTTTATCCAGTCTTTCAACTCATTTACAAAACGTGAGCTGGTGGCTGAGGTCCAGTGCACCTATGTGGCTGACAATGAACGGGCGATGTTGCTTAAGTTGACGCCGATTGTTTCCGGCAATCGGCAGGAGATGCAGGGCTTCATACTGCAAGGCGACCAGTGGGCTCTGGAAGGCAATATTCTCAAATGGGATGACTGGCTCAATTTTGTCGGTCTGCACACACAATACAAACTGACCCGCGTGCGCGGACGCTACCTGGATATCGAGAGCGAGATAAATGAAAAGGGCACGGTCTACAGCCTGGTGGGCAAAGAGGACACGCCGGAATGGCGCTGGCTGTTCCAGCATGGTTATCGCCTGCGATTTGTGGATGCTGTTTACGGCAATACTGTGTATTCCTATCCCGCTGACCACAAGATCTATCAGGTGTTTGTTACGACTTCGGGTTTTCTTCTCAAAGTGAAAGAGGACATGTCGGCCCGCGGAACCGGACCTTGAAAAGAGATGCCGGGAACCGCAACAAGCCCAGGTTTGTCACCGGTCCCCGGCGAGGTGCTATCTTCTGTGTGGTCTCATTTCTTCAAATATTTCGATCTGCTCTTCAGTCAGGATCGACGTGATTTGTTCGTGTAGTTCCTGACGTTTCGCCAGCCATGCTTCCTTGCCAGCGTGGCGCGGTCCTTCCTTGGCAGCAGTCAAGTCAGCGGCAGCAGTCAAGTCAGCTTGAAACGCCTCAAAAAGTTCTCTGAATTGCGCCTGTTGCGCTTCCGTCAGCTTCAGCGCCTCTGTCAGGTGAGATAGCCGGCGCTCCATTCGTTCCTCTGCGAAGCGGCCAAATTTCTCGCGCATTTCCTGACGGCGTTCTTGCCGCATCTCTTGCAGGAGTTGCTGCTGTTCCAGTGTCAGGATCGCGTTGATCTGCTCATGCACGCTCTGCATGATTTCCCGGCGCTCCGCCCGATTCTCCGGGTTGTCACGCAAGCTCAGCAGTTTTTCTCCAATCTTCAGGTCACGAATCTGCTGTTGCTGCTCTGCGGCCAGGTTCAGTTTTTCAGATAGATGCTCTATGTATTTGTCCTGCAATTCTTGTGGGACTTCACCGCGCTTGAATTGGGCTTTTATCGCCTCGAGTTTGCTTCTCTGCTCAGGTGTAAGCACCGCAAGAATTTCGCTGTGGCTTTTGTCGCGTCTGGATTGTCGTTCTGCTCTTATCTCTTCCCACGACCTGTCACCACGAGATCTATCGCGACCAAACTGTGGCCGGTTCTCTTCGATGATGGTCCGGATCTGTTGTTTTTGGTTTTCTGCAAGGTCCAGGACATCTGCGAAGATAGCTTTGTGATGCAAGCCTAAACCCAGGTGCAGGCCCGGCGCAAAGTTACTTTCCGCGTCAGCCTTGGCGAGATTTAGAGGCAGGTCATCGACGGAAGTCGGCGCTTCAGTATTGCCGGAGCAAGCAAAGACGAATATCGCTGCAAAAAGCAGCGTCACAAGCTGTGATTTGATGAGTCGTTTCATTTGTCTGTCCTCATGTTTGGTTTATTTGTTTTCAAATAAAAACGCGTTCTTTATTGCCAATTCTGTGCATTAGACCACGATGAAATGCGAGACATTCCCGTCAACCAACCTCTAAATTCTCTTGCATCAATTAGAACTTTGCTGCATCCTATTTCTGACGGAGCCTGCTCAATTCTATTAACTTACTATTTCTTATTCAACTCCTGACAGAGAGGAGGAGGAATGAACTTTCCAGTCTGGGATGTAACTTTCGGAGCAGGCCTACTCATCGCCGTCGTCTCCATAACGCACGTGTTCGTTTCCCATTTTGCAGTGGGCGGCGGACTTTTTTTGGTTTTAACCGAACTAAAGGCTTATCGCGAAAACAACACCGGGCTTCTCGATTGGCTGAAGACCCACACGAAATTCTTCGTTTTGCTGACAGTTGTCTTCGGTGCTATCAGCGGGGTAGGTATCTGGTTTACCATCGCGCTGGTGCATCCGTCCGGCACCAGTTCTCTGATCCATGCTTATGTCTGGGGCTGGGCGCTGGAATGGATCTTTTTTTTCATCGAGATCACAGCCGCCCTGATGTATCTGTATGGCTGGAACAAGCTCAACCGCAGGACGCATCTCTGGTTCGGGTGGGTTTATTTCATTGCTGCTTTTATAAGCATGGTCATCATCAACGGCATCATTACCTTTATGCTCACTTCCGGAAATTGGGTGGAGAATCAGGAATTCTGGGTTGGATTTTTCAATCCTACGTATTTCCCATCCTTGTTCTTGCGGTTTGCGTTTTCCCTGGCACTCGCTGGCATCTATGCTTTGCTCACTGGAAGTTTGCAGAAAGATGCGGACTTGAAGGGCACAATAGTAAAATGGAGCGCGCGCTGGATCGTACCCTCATTTGTTATACTGCCGCTGTTTGCCTTGTGGTATGTTGCCAACATTCCGGAGAACCTTTGGGCCAGCTCCAAAGGCCTCATGCCAACCGCAACGCGCTACGCCGGGCTGATCATCATTTTTTCGATCGTGACATTTGTGTTGTCGCTGCTGACTCTCGTGAAACCACGAAGGGTTCCTTTTGTCATGAGTGTGCTGGTCTTTGTTTCCGCATTTGCCACGATGTGGGCATTTGAGTTCATTCGCGAAGCCATCCGCAAGCCTTATATCATCGCCAATTACATGTATGGCAATTCGCTTTATGAGCGCCCGGCAGACGGTGACGGGGGTTTCACTATCGAGAATATCAATCAGGCGGGTGTGCTCAACGTGGCAAAATGGGTTCAGCATCGCGAAATCACGGAAGAAAACAAAGTGGCGGCTGGCGCGGATATCTTTCGTGTCGAGTGTCAGAGCTGCCATACCCCGGATGCATATCGCGGGGTCAAGTCTTATCTCGAAAAGCGAAACTGGGATAGCGCTACCATCTATGAAATGACGGGCGGTTTACATTGGATGCACAATAGCTCCATGCCGCCCTTTGCGGGAACCTATGCAGAGCGGGAGGCGCTGGCGGCTTATCTGGCCTCGCTCTATCCGGAGACAAGGCCGGAGCCGGAACCAACAGGCGAGCGTGTGTTTGAGCGCTATTGCGTCTCATGCCACCTGCCGGGCGATCCCGAAGACACGGTGGTCGCGACCTTGCAGCAGGAAGATATCGAGACCATCATGATACTTCTGGAAGACCTCACAGCACTGTTTGCCGAGATGCCGAATCTGGCATTGAGTGAGCGCGAACGCCTGGCGCTTGCCAACTGGCTGAAGTCAAAAGAGGAATTCAATCAAATGAATCAAAGGAGATAGCTATGGACCCGCAAGCTGTTATTCCTGCTATGGATCCCATCCCATTGCCAGCGCCGTTCTGGCTGTTTAAGATACTCCTGGTACTGACATTCGTTTTGCACATCGTGGCGATGAATTTTCTGCTTGGCGGTGGAGTCCTGGCTGCCTTTGCCAGGTTCCGCGCAGGCAATAATGAGTTCTATCAACGCTTGTTTCAGGATGTCAGTCGTAAGATACCGTCGCTCATGGCCGCGACCATCACGTTGGGCATTGCGCCGCTGTTATTCGTTCAGGTATTGTACGGTCAGTTCTTCTACTCTTCATCGGTGCTGATCGGCTGGCCCTGGTTCTTTGTTCTGATCTTGTTAACGGTGGCGTACTATGGTTTCTATCTGGTTTCATTCAAAAATCAATCACGTTCCAACGCCGCAACCGGCTGGGTAATGCTGCTCAGCGTGTTTCTGATTTTCCTGATCGGTTTCATTTACAGCAACAATTTGACCCTCATGGGAACACCAGAAGCGTGGACAGCCAAATATTTCGCCAGTCCATCAGGTTGGAATTTGAATCTCGGCGAACAAACACTCATGCCGCGTTTTCTGCATTTCTTTGTGGCCTCCCTGGCCATCGGTGGCTTGTTTATCGGCGCCATCGGCTTGTTTCGCTGGCAGAAAGACAGAGAATACGCCCGCTTTTTGGTCCGATTTGGCGGTCGGTGGTTTATGTTTGTTACCATGGCTCAATTCGTCATTGGCATCTGGTTTTTGATTGCCCTGCCGCGTGATTTGATGATGTTGTACATGGGCGGAAATGCCCTGGCTACGACTGCCTTGTTGGTTGGCGTCGTGGGCGGTCTCGCTGCCATTTTCTTGATGTCAGAGGCGTTACGCAAAGATGATCCGCGCACGGGATTTTATCTCGCTTCCGGTCTGGCTGTTGTAGTCGTGGCCTTTATGGCAATCATGCGAGATGTTCTGCGCGACGCTTATCTGGCGCAGTTCTTCAATCCCGCCAATTTTGTGGTACAGACGCAGTGGGATGTCATGATTCTGTTCTTCGTGCTGTTTTTAGCCGGTGTGGGATTGTGGCTGCTTATGCTGAAGCGCTATTTCTTTTCGCCTGAGTTGAGAGTGGATACGGCGGAGGGATAGGGGGGAGATCGGTTGTGGGGCAACGCGAGGTTTGGAGTACTTAGCAACCCGTGTTGACCCACCCCGATTGTGGGACTTCGTCCCCAATCGCCCCTCCGTTGGAGGGGATTCCTCCAAATCCCCTCCCCGGAGGGGACCGGCTCGGAGCGCAGCGCAGAGCCAGGGGTGGGTCACCGCGGGTGACGGGCTCTTCGGCGCTTGCTTGTTAACCGCAAGCCCGTGTTGCGTATTTCACCTGATGCAGCCTGGATGCTGTTGCAAGCTCTGGGGACGTTATTTGCAGCCTGAATCGATGACCTTTTCAGGCTTCGGCGTGTTTTGGCAACCCGTGTTGACCCACCCCGATTGTGGGACTGCGTCCCCAATCGCCCCTCCCGAGAGGGGATTTTTCCAAATCCCCTCCCCGGAGGGGACAGGCTCGGAGCGCAGCGCAGAGCCAGGGGTGGGTCACCGCGGGTTGCAGGTTCTTCATAATCCAGTCACATCCACCTCAGCGCGACTCTACACATCTATCTTGATCTTCTCCCCAATCTACCTTACCTTGCTGCAAGTCTCGAGTCTGACAGTGGTTATGCACTCTGTCAGAGTTCTTCGTCTCTGATAAACCAAGGGATCTCATGCCTCGCAAAAAAGCCTACAATAAGTTGAGAATATTTCTCGCCTCTCCCGGCGATGTCTCTGCCGAGCGGGACAAAGTGCATGAAATCGTCAAACAGCTCAACCAAACCGGCGACCTCGCCGACCGCCACGGTCTCACGCTGGACGTGCTCGACTGGCGCACACACGTGGCAGCGTTCATGGGACGCCCTGAAGATGTGGTGCTTGAGCAGTTGCCGGTAGAAAGCTGGGATGTTTTTATCGGCATGCTCTGGCTGCGCTTTGGCACCCCGTCTGCCAAATCCGATCCCAAAACCGGCAAACAGTACCAGTCCGGTACAGAAGAGGAATTCCGGCTGGCTTATCGCGCCTGGAGAGAAACGGGCCGGCCGCTCGTATCATTCTTTCGTTGCATGCGAAAGCCTGACCTTGATAAACTGGATCCGGAACAGTACGCCAAAGTCCAGAAATTTTTCCAGGAATTTGAGCCGCATGGCCAGCACCCGGGCCTGGTGCAAGAGTATAAGACGCTTGAAGAATTCGAGGGCAAAGTTGGCCAACTGGTGCGCAAGATCATTCTGAACTACGCTGAGAAAGAGCTTGGCGAGACGCCCGAGCCGCAAGAGCCTGACATCTCTGCCCAAAGTGATGTGAAAGATTCCTACCTTAAGTTTGTTTACGAGCAGCACAGCAAGATCAAGCTCTTTGGCTTTATGTCGCGCGCCAATATCGATGTGCGGACAATGGATGTGTTCGTGTCGTTGCGTTTTTCAGATCCGGCGCGCGAGCTGCACCTGCACCGAAAGGAAGCACATAAGCACGCAGAACGGCCCGTAACCCCGACGACGGTACTGCGGCGCGCCGTAGATGAAGAACGGCCTCTGCTCATTCTCGGTGGCCCGGGCTACGGCAAAACTACCTTGATGAAGTATTATGGCATTTGCTGCCTCTATGAAGCAAGCCGGCGCGAGCGCCTGTCTCTGCATCGGCCGCTCATACCTATTATGCTGCCGTTGCGCCAGTTGGATGCAAGCAAGCCCTGCGCCGCCAGCCTGGCGCATTGGATGAAAACGGAACACAAACACAACATCCCGGCTGCCACCTTCAAACAGTGGCTGCAAAACCCGGGTTGTCTCGTTCTGCTCGACGGTCTCGATGAGGTAAGCGATCCAAAGACACGCAAGCGGGTGTGCCGCTGGATCGACCGCGCCATAGGGGATTACAAACAATCGACTTTTGTGGTCACCTGCCGCCATACAGGCTACCACGAGCTGGGTGACGACGCGCTCAAGTGCGAGCCGCTGCAATATGATGTACTCGAGCTCTCTCCTGGCCAACAACAGATCTTCTTCCGGCAGTGGTTTGAGGCCGCCTCGCTCGCTGTGCTGGAGCCAACGGAGTTGGATGACGATGAACTGACAGAAAAAATTCGCAATGAAGCGCGTGAGGAAGCCGCCACCGTCATGCAACAACTCAACAGCGAGGAAAAGCAGTCCATTCGGGAGCTGGCAACCGTACCTATCCTGCTGCAAATCCTGGCCATTCTCTGGCGTGAACAGCGTGAGGAAAGCCTGAACGGCGAGCGTTTCGATCTGTACAGCCGCAGCATTAACTTTTTGCTGGAGCACCGCGAAACCACCAAGAAACTGCCGCGTCTGCTCAGCGCCCGACAGGCCCGTCTGGTGCTGCGCCCTCTGGCGCTCTGGATGCAGGAGAAGCACGGCAAAGATGAGGCCAGTGAAAAGCAAATTGTCAAGCAGATCGCACCGAAACTGCAAGAAGTGAAACCCGATCTGAAGCCTGAAACCTTCCTTGCCAATATCCGGGACCGCGCCGGCGTGCTGGTGGGCGCCGGGGCGCAGACTTACCAGTTCCAGCATAAGTCCTTTCGTGAATTTCTCGCTGCCATCGAAATTGCCAATCAGGGTCGGCCGCAACCACTTGTTGAGAACTTCAATAATAAATGGTGGCAGGATACCATCTTGTTTGCTGCCGGTTGCAGCAG
>CAZVSL010000236.1:7828-8843 GCA_964629935.1 uncultured Calditrichaceae bacterium
TTTCTGCCGCACAAAATTAACAGCGGACCGACGCCGCCGCTGCTGCTGCAATGTATACGTGAGGCTGCAGCCAGGCCTGTGGCACCATTTGAACAAGTGCTGCAGAACGACGACACGGGCTGGGAAAATCGCTATAACGCGCTCAAGTGTTTGCGGCTAATGCGCTCGAAAGAAGTGGAAAACCTGGTTTTCAAGGTTATGACAAAAGACCCTGGCAAAGTTGGGGACCTGGCTGATGAGATTCTGGGCGAATGGGGCCTGGCACCGGAAAAGAAAGACCAGCGAACTGAGAAAATAAGAAAGACCAGAGCAGGAGCTCTCGAACCTACTGCCATGCAAACCTTTAACAATCCGGTCGAGCTCAATGCCGAGTATATCAAAATCGTCGGCGGCACATATCGTTCTTCCGTTGATAACAAGGAAACGCGTGTAGCCGATCTGTATGTTGCCAAATACCCTGTAACCAACAAACTATACAGAAGATTTGTCGCATGCCTTAAAGACGGACCACAAGATGACATCACAGCTCACCTGTCACGCGAACAACTCAAGGCTGGTTTGCTCGATATGGCCCAAGGCATAGACGGTTCCCGGAAATATCTTGCAGAAAAGAAAGCAGGTGAATCATTAGAGTTGGTGTCAGAATATAATGACGACAAACGTTTCAACGGTGATGACCAGCCCGTGGTTGGTGTAAGCTGGTTCGATGCCGTCGCCTACTGCCACTGGCTGACCGAGCTGCACCGCCGGCTCAGTCCGGAAGACAAGCATGTGATTTTCCGCCTGCCAACGGAACAGGAGTGGGAGTGGGCGGCCTCCGGCGGCCAGCGCGACTATCCCTGGGGCAAGGATAGGCCGGACAAGAAACACGCCAATTTTGGCAGGCAGGTTGGCCAGACCACACCGGTCGGCTCCTACCCGGAGGGGGCAACGCCGGAGGGCTTGATGGACATGGGGGGCAACGTCTGGGAGTGGATGGGAAACCCGGATCCGAATGTTAAGAATGCGCGCGCCT
>CAZVSL010000237.1:0-5000 GCA_964629935.1 uncultured Calditrichaceae bacterium
CACGTCCCCCGGTGATGAGGCCGGGATAAAGAGCGCCGTTATCAGGATTGAGGGCAGATATGCCTATGGCTACCTCAAATCAGAACACGGCGTCCACCGGCTGGTCAGGCTGTCCCCCTTTGACGCCGACCATTCCCGCCACACCTCCTTTGTCCTGGTGGAGGTCATGCCTGAAGCCGAGGCAGACGTGGATATACAGATAGCTCCTGAAGATTTGAAGGTAGATACCTTCAGGTCAAGCGGGCCCGGCGGACAGCACATGCAGAAGACCAGCAGCGCAGTCAGGATAACGCATTTGCCCACTGGCTTGGTGGCTACATCTCAGAGTGAGCGCTCGCAGCACCGTAACAAAGACAGCGCCATGAAGATTCTCATGTCTCGTCTGTATCAAAAACAGAAAGAAGAAGAGGCTGAGAAACTGAACGAAATCGAAAAGGGCAAGAAGGACATCGCGTGGGGCAGTCAGATACGTTCCTACGTGTTCCATCCGTATAATATGGTGAAAGACCATCGAACCGGCGCCGAGACCGGCAATGTGCAAGCCGTGATGGACGGTCACATCGATGATTTTATCACTGCCTTCCTGATGGGCAAGAACGGCAAGCGTCAGGCATAATAACAGGAGAACGAAATCACTGTTGCTGAGATAAACTTAGGTGCGGTCGCTGCCAATATCAGACATATCAAAAACAAAGTTGCGCCCGCACGCGTGATGGCCGTTGTAAAGGCGGATGCTTACGGACACGGCGCCGTAGAGGTCGCCAAAACCGCGCTTGCTTGCGGGGCGGATTACCTTGCTGTTGCACGCCTCGAAGAGGGAGTTGCGCTGCGTCAACAGGGCATTCAGGCGCCGATGCTGGTCTTTGTAACCTTCTTCGAAGAGCAGGCCAGAGACTTCCTCGAGTTCTCTCTGGATGCCACGGTGTTTGATTTGCCGCGCGCCCAAGCATTGAATCGGGATGCGAAAAAAGCAGGCAAGCGCGCCCGTGTGCACATCAAAGTTGATACAGGCATGGGAAGGCTGGGAATCGATTGGCGCCAGGCCGGTGACTTTGTCAAAAATATCAGCCATTTGAAGCACTTAGACATAGTGGGTATCTACACACATTTTGCCACCTCAGATGTTGTGAACAAAGAATTTGCCATGACGCAATTGCGACGATTTCACCAGGTCCTGGATGGATTACACCAGGCCGGAATTTCCGTGCCGTTGAAACACGCAGCCAAT
This sequence comes from uncultured Calditrichaceae bacterium, assembly GCA_964629935.1. Taxonomy (GTDB): domain Bacteria; phylum Zhuqueibacterota; class Zhuqueibacteria; order Oceanimicrobiales; family Oceanimicrobiaceae; genus CAZVSL01. The sequence goes on from CAZVSL010000237.1 coordinate 1,229, forward strand.
AGCGGCGCCATCCTGGACATACCGGAATCATATTTGGATATGGTGCGCGCTGGTGTTTCCATGTACGGTTACTATCCTTCCGGGGAGACAAGCGAAAGCATTGCTCTTGCACCAGCGATGACTTTGAAGTCGCGGATTGTGGCAATCAAAGCTCTCGAAAAAGGCGGGTACGTCAGTTATGGCCTGACCTACCAGACTCAGCAACCAACGCGCATCGCTATCATACCCGTCGGCTACGGCGATGGCTATAATCGCGCACTCTCGAATCGGTGTGATGTTTTGTTGCGCGGCCGGCGCTATCCGGTCGTGGGCAGAGTCTGTATGGACGTCACCATGGTCGATGTCGGTCTGACCAATGATGTTCAGGTTGGCGATGAGGTTGTGCTGATGGGACGTCAGGGCGAGGAGGAAATCTCTATCTTCGAATTGTGTGAAAAGCTGGACACAATTCCGTATGAGATAACATGCTGGATTTCAAAAAGAGTGCCGCGAAGATATCTTGAAGACTCGGGTTTGTCTCAGAGTCAAATGTAACGGTCTTTATTCGAAACCAAAGAGATGACAGACGAAAACAGAAAAGAAGACCTGAACGAGGTCATGCGTGTCCGGCGTGAGAAGCTGGCGCGCCTGCGGGAATTGGGCGTGAATCCCTATCCCTACCACTTTGAGCGCTCTCACTTTTCCCAGGATATTCTTGACAATGCAGATGGGCTGATGGAAAAGAAGGTGGCTGTTTCGGGCAGATTGATGTCCATTCGCGGCCACGGGAAAGCGGCGTTTGCCCATTTGATGGATGCAAAAGGCCGCATTCAACTCTATATCCGGAAGGACGAAGTGAACGAGGATAAGTTTGAAGTTTTCAAACTGCTGGATATCGGTGATATTGTTGGCGTGACGGGCGAGGTCTTTGTAACCCGGACCGGAGAGACGACCATCAAAGTCGCCGACCTGGAATTGCTCTCGAAGACCCTGCGCCCTCTGCCTGTGGTCAAGGAACGCGTGGAGGGGCAGGACAAGGTGGTTTATGATCAGTTTGCTGACAAGGAATTGCGCTATCGTCAACGTTACGTTGACCTGATTGTCAATCCAGAGGTGCGCGATGTCTTTGTCATGCGTTCAAGAGTGATATCCGCCATGCGCAACTACCTGGATGATCAGGGCTTCCTGGAAGTGGAAACGCCGGTTTTACAACCGATCTATGGCGGCGCGTCCGCAAGACCGTTCATCACGCATCATAATGCCCTTGATATGCAGCTTTATTTGCGCATTGCTGACGAGCTTTATCTCAAGCGCCTGATAGTTGGTGGTTATGAAGGCGTCTACGAAATCTCAAAGGATTTCCGCAACGAAGGCATGGACCGGTTTCACAATCCGGAATTTACCATGATGGAAGTGTATGTTGCCTATAAAGATTATCATTATATGATGGCGCTGGTTGAAAACCTGGTCAGCTATCTGGCGCAGCAATTATTTGGCGACAGCAAGCTTCGGTATCAGGGCGAGGAAATCGATCTCACGCCGCCCTGGAGGCGCATGAAGTTGTTTGATGCCATCAAAGAGTATACTGGCAAAGATCTGTATAGCAAAAACCTTGAAGAGCTGAGAGCCGCAGCCGATGCGCTGCATATCAGTATAGAATCCTTTTGGGGCGAAGGCAAGATCATTGATGAGATTTTCAGTGAGAAGGTTGAGCCGAATCTGATTCAACCGACTTTTATCATCGATTATCCCGTCGAGTTGTCGCCACTGGCGAAACGACACCGCGATGATCCGCGGCTTGTTGAGCGCTTCGAGCCGTTCATGGTCGGCGGCGAGTTCGGCAACGCCTTCTCAGAATTAAATGACCCCATCGACCAGCGCGAGCGATTTCTGGCGCAGAAAAAGCTGGCCGATCTTGGGGATGAAGAAGCGCAAATGTTGGATGATGACTTTTTGCGCGCCCTTGAGTACGGCATGCCGCCAACCGCGGGACTTGGCATCGGCATCGATCGCCTGGTGATGCTGTTTACTGACCAGCCATCCATTCGCGACGTGCTGTTTTTTCCGCAGATGCGACCGGAGAAAAGTGAAGGCTGAGAACGATGTCTTATGAGCTTTTCATAGCGAAACGCTATCTGAAATCGAAGCGCAAGACCGGTTTCATTTCGCTGATCACCTACATTTCGATTATCGGTGTGATGATCGGTGTGGCCGCACTGATTATTGTGTTGTCGATCATGAATGGCTTTGAAAGCGAAGTGCGATCACGCATAATTGGCTTTGGCGCGCATATCGAGCTGCGCACCTTTCATGATCAGGGTGTGGAGAACCACGAAGAGATCATGCGCAAGGTTGCGTCCCTCGATCATATCGCTGGCGTTGCGCCATACATCGACGAAAAAGCGCTCATCATATCGCCGCGCAAGGGTGATTTGATCCCGAGTAAAAAGAGCGGCGCATCGATCAAGGGCGTGGATCCGGAGAGCATCAGACGTGTCTCTGAAGTACCGGACAGCATTCGCTACGGCAGATTCGAGCTGGGAGATGTGGCTGCCAACCGGGGCAAAGCATACCCCGGCATCGTGCTCGGCAGATATCTGGCGGACCGTCTCAACGTCGATCTTGGCGACCACGTCGATGTCTTGAGCCCGACGAACATCAGCCCGCTGCTTCTGAATTCCATGCCCAACATGCGCCGTTTCGAAGTTACCGGTCTGTTTGAGACAGGCATCTATGAAATCGACGACATTTATGCCTACATCTCACTGCATGAGGCGCAACGTCTTTTCGACATGAAGACTAAGGTCTCCGGGCTTGAAATCAAGCTCGATGATCTGGACTCCGCCGGTGAAGTTTCAGCCCAGATCGACAATCTGTTGGGTTATCCTTATACAAGTCTGACCTGGTTCGACATGAACAAGAATCTGTTTGCCTGGATGCAGATCGAGAAGTGGGGTATGTTTATCATCCTGAGTTTGATCATCATGGTTGCCGCGTTTAACATTGTCAGTACGCTCATCATGATCGTGCTGGAGAAGACCAAAGAAATCGGCATCCTGAAATCCATGGGTGCAACCTCGTCCGGGGTCATGAAGATTTTTGTATTTGAAGGCTTGATCGGCGGCATTATCGGTACTATACTGGGGTGTGTCACTGGCTATATCGTATGCTGGCTCCAGCTCGAATACAAGCTGGTGTCCTTGCCGGCAGATGTGTACATTATCAGCGCCCTGCCTGTGCTTATGAAGGGACTGGATTTCTTTTTGATCGCATCTATCGCAGTGTTGATTTGCTATCTGGCTACCGTCTATCCGGCAAGACGCGCTTCCAAACTTCAGCCGGTGGAGGCGATAAGATACGAATAGCATGGATGGCGACATCATACTAAAGGCGACGGGTATCCACAAGGTTTATCGCATGGGCAGCAGCCAGGTGCATGTGCTCAGGGGCGTGGATCTTGAAGTAAACCGGGGGCAGATAGTTGCCATTGTCGGGCCGTCCGGCGTGGGTAAGAGTACGCTGTTGCATATTTTGGGCACACTTGATCGCCCGAGTGACGGCACATTGAGGATCGAAGATGTTGAGGTTTTCAGATACAGCGACGACGATCTTGCCCGTTTTCGCAACCGGGCGATTGGTTTTGTGTTTCAGTTTCATCATCTGTTGCCGGAGTTTACCGCGGTGGAAAATGTCATGATGCCGGGTTTGATTGGCGGGCAGGCAAAAGCAGACATCGAAGATCGGGCGCGGGACTTGCTCAACGACGTCGGCCTGGCACACCGTATCGACCATC
>CAZVSL010000237.1:5010-8801 GCA_964629935.1 uncultured Calditrichaceae bacterium
ATCGTCCCGGTGAGCTTTCTGGCGGCGAAATGCAGCGCGTCGCGGTCGCGCGTGCACTCATGCGCGATCCCAAGATCGTGCTGGCGGATGAACCTTCCGGCAATCTGGACCAGGCTTCGAGCCAGGCTCTGCACAGATTGTTGTGGAATCTGAGCCGTAAAGACAATCGCACATTTATCATCGTGACTCATAACCAGGAATTGGCTCAGGAAGCTGACAAAGTTATCGAGCTCTTCGATGGCCGTATCAAAAAAGAACAACTCAATCAGATAGTGTAATATGCTGTGCCAATTCTGCAAAAAGAATGCTGCGACCATCAAAATCTCAAATGTTTTGAATTATAAGAAGATTGAGATAAATCTATGTAGCAAGTGTGCCGAAGAAAAAGGTGTTAACAATCCCATGGGCGCATTGCCGCATGTGTTTGAAAACTTCATCGCGGAATTGGTTGGCAAGGAGTTCTTTCGCAGGACCGAACGCCCGGTAGAAAAAAAGTGCAAGGCGTGCGGCTTAAGCTGGGAATCCTTCGAGGAGACCGGATTGCTGGGGTGTGATATTTGCTACCAGACCTTTCAGGACCATTTGGACATAGTGCTGTGCAGAATTCACGGCAGCAATCACCACATTGGTAGCCGACCAAAGTCGAAGAGGCAGAGGATAAGTGAAGCTGAGCTGGGGCGCATAAAGGGCGAACTTGATGACGCTATCAAATCTGAAGATTTTGAACGGGCGGCTGAACTAAGAGATATCGTCCGGGATGCGCAGCGGGAATTGGATCGTGAAAACGATGGCATGATCAGGTGAACAGAATCAAGCCACATACGGGAGAGAAAATGCCGGCAGCCACAGCCTCGTCGCCACAATTGGACGACTTGCTGTGGGATTTTGGCAATTGGCTAACGAAAGAGGATGAATATTCTGACACAATCATATCTTCGCGAATTCGGCTGGCGCGTAATCTCTCCGGTATGCCATTCCCAAACAAGGCTAGCAAGTCTCAGTTAGCAGAGGTTGTGGGTCTGGTGCGGAGAGCGTGTGGGGCATGCAACTCATTTGCGAAGGCAAGCTATATCGAGGTCGACAAACTGTGTGAATGGGATGCCCGCTATTTGGTTGAAAGAAGGCTGGCAAGCCCGCAGCTTGTGGAATGTGAGAGACCGAGCTTGTTGATCGTTGGCTCACGTGAGAATCTTAGCGTTATGGTCAATGAAGAAGACCATCTTCGTATGCAATGTGTGGAAGCCGGTCTCGGCATTGAAGATGCCTGGCAAAAAATCAGTCGTGCAGATGACGAATTTGAAGAAAATCTGAACTTTAGCTTCTCAAAAAAGTTTGGTTACTTGACGGCATGCCCGACGAACCTTGGTACGGGTATGCGCGTTTCCATTTTTGTGCATTTACCCGCACTGGCCGTGGCTGGCGATGTCGATAGCGTGATTGAGAAATTGCCATCGTCTGAAATTGCCGTGCGTGGTTTTTACGGCGAGGGCACAGAGTCGATAGGTAACGTGTATCAGATATCCAATCAGCTAACGCTCGGAAGAACCGAACGCAGTGTCATCGACCGCATGATATTCACTGCCAGGACCCTGACGGATATGGAGCGTGAGGCGCGCGAAAAGCTTTTCAAGAAGGACCATATAAAGCTGGAAGATATGGTTTGTCGCGCGCTGGGGGTTTTGAAGTATGCGAGAATCATGACCTCCATAGAAGCGATGGACCTGCTTTCGACGCTGCGGCTGGGACACGAGCTAAAACTGGTAGACGAGATAAGTCGCGTTGCTATCAATCAATTAATGATGTTGGTTCAACCGGCGCATTTACAAAAAATCTATAACAAAGAATTGAGTTCAAAGGAGCGGGACATCATGCGGGCTGAGTTTTTCAGGCAAAATCTGCATGCATAGAGGGGATTGGAAGTAGTTCGTTGGTATTATTTGTTCTTTAATGATTATGGGAACAACTGAACTTTACAAATGGAGTCATTGCAATGAAAAATAATTTCTCTAGCCGGGTTCAAATGGTTATCCAGTTTTCCAGGGAAGAAGCCCTGCGATTGGGGCACGATTACATCGGTACCGAGCACCTGCTACTGGGTTTGATCCGCGAAGGAGAAGGCATTGCGGTTGAGATCTTGAGAAACCTGGGGTGTGACCTGGATGAGATTAAGAGATCGGTCGAAGATTCGGTCAAGCCTTCTGGCGAAACCATGACCATAGGTAACATACCGTTCACAAAGCGGGCGGAAAAAATTCTCAAAATGGCCTATGTCGAAGCCGAAAAGTACAAATCCGACATTATCGGCACCGAGCATTTGCTCCTGGCATTAGTCAAGGAAAAAGATGGTGTTGCAGCACAGGTCCTCCTGAGCTTCGACGTCAATTATGAGACGGTGCGAGAGGAATTAGAAAATATTCTGCGTGGTGCACCAAGCAGTCGTGAAACGACCACGCAGCAAAAATCAAAAACGCCGGCCCTGGACCACTTTGGCCGAGATTTGACTGAATTGGCGCGCAAAGGCGATCTTGATCCGATCATTGGCCGGGACAACGAGATCCAGCGTGTTGCGCAAATTCTCAGCCGGCGCAAAAAGAACAATCCGGTGCTGATAGGTGAGCCCGGCGTCGGCAAAACAGCCATCGCCGAAGGGCTCGCACTTCGCATCATCGAACGCAAAGTACCGAGGATATTGCACAACAAGCGCGTGGTAACGCTCGACCTCGGCGCCATTGTGGCCGGCACGAAATACCGCGGCCAGTTTGAAGAGCGCATGAAGGCGATCATGAATGAACTGCAGCGTGCACGCGACGTAATCCTGTTCATCGACGAGCTGCATACGATCGTTGGCGCCGGCGGCGCCTCAGGCTCGCTAGATGCCTCGAACATGTTCAAACCGGCGCTTTCGCGCGGTGAACTGCAATGCATCGGTGCAACCACGCTGGATGAATACCGCCAGCACATCGAGAAAGACGGCGCCCTGGAGCGACGCTTCCAGAAGATTATGGTTGATCCTCCGTCTCCGGAGGAGACGCTGCTTATCCTGCAGGGTCTGAAGGAACGGTACGAGCAGCATCACAAGGTAAAATTTGCTGATGACGCCATCAAATCAACCGTAAAGCTGTCCGAGCGTTATCTGTCCGAGCGTTATTTCCCGGATAAGGCAATCGACGTTTTGGACGAGACTGGCGCTCGTGTCCATCTTGCCAACATCGTGGTGCCCAAGGAAATCACGGACCTGGAAGAGGATATCAAAAAAGTACGGCGTGAAAAAGACTCTGTCATCAAAGCGCAGGAGTTTGAGCGCGCTGCAGTTTTGCGTGACCAGGAAAAGCGCCTGAACCGCAAACTCGACGCCGCAAAACGGCGCTGGAAGGATACTGAGGAAGAGTTCCTGGCTGAAGTGTCTGAGGATGATGTGGCTGAAGTTGTGGCCATGATGACTGGTATCCCGGTACAACGCGTCGCAAAATCAGAGTCTGAGAAAATACTCGAGATGGAAAAAACGTTGACGAAATCCATTATCGGTCAGGATGATGCCATCCGATTGCTGAGCAAGGCTATTCGTCGTACCCGGGCCGGACTGAAAGATCCAAACCGTCCAATCGGTTCTTTCATCTTTCTCGGTCCCACCGGTGTTGGCAAGACGCAATTAGCCAAAGTATTGGCGCGCTATCTGTTCGAAGACGAAGAAGCGCTGGTACGTCTCGACATGTCCGAGTACATGGAGAAATTCTCGGTGTCACGGCTGACTGGCGCGCCTCCGGGATATGTCGGGTATGAGGAAGGCGGGC
>CAZVSL010000238.1:0-8106 GCA_964629935.1 uncultured Calditrichaceae bacterium
CCAAAATGCCAAAGGGTATGTATGATGAGTACACCGTTAACCGCGGCGATTATTTGTGGCGCATTTCCAAGAAACCAGATATCTATGGCGACCCTTTTCAGTGGGTAAGAATCTACTCTTACAATCGCGATCAAATCAAAGATCCGGACTTGATTTATCCGGACCAGATATTCAAGATTCATCGCGAAAATGGTCCGAATGAGTATCTCGTCAGCCGCGGCGACAATCTCTACAAAATCGCCGGCAGCGTTGACGTGATGGGCGATCCCACCAAATGGCGAGCCATATATGAGGCGAACCAAACTGTTATCGGTGACGAACCGAGTTTGATTTACCCCTATCAGGTTTTGAAAGTACCAGGCAACTAATTCAAAGGAATAGAGTAGGGCAAGAATTTCCACGCCCACGTAACTCTTTGACGTCCATTTGGATACGTTTTACTTAGTTTAGTAGGTAACAGCCTTAAGCTCTTGCTCATCCAGATCAACCTGGCTGAGTAAGGGCTTTTTTTATAATTGTATTACGGCTCCTGTGTCTTAAGCCTGTAGATTGTATGTAACAAACATAATGTTCGCAACACAGGAAATGCGGAACTCACTTTCTCCGTCAATCGTTTTTTGCACACGTTTTGCAATTAACACTACTTCGGCAAATCCGATTTTCGTTTGGGTATCGGGTATCATTGTACCCTTCGACAAGCTCAAGGTACTCCAATGAATCTGAGCTTGTCGGAATGCCCGGTTCATTCGAATTGACCGAAGTAGATTAAACAGTTGAGACTTGGCATTTGAATAACACAGACGCAATCTCCAAAACGGTTTCTATAAAAGGCATCGATCAGCTCAAGCTCTTTGGCTCGCAAGACCGCAACCTGCGCAGACTCGAGCAACAGCTTGGCATAAGAATAGTTGCCCGCGGCAGCAATCTTATTCTCAGCGGCCCGGACTCGGCTGTGGAAACGGCGGAAAAAGTGTTTGTTGAGCTCATCCTCATGGTAACACGGGACCAGAACATCACAGATGATGACCTCGACAGCGTCCTGGCTTTAAGCGGCCCCAACGGCGCAGCACAACCTCAGGTCAAAGAGGGCCTCGATGAGGTCATCCTTTACAAGAAAGACGGCTTCATCAAGCCTAAGAGTTCGGGGCAGCGCGCTTTCTATCGCTCCGCAATGCAAAACGACATCGTGTTTGCGATTGGTCCGGCAGGCACGGGAAAGACATTCCTCGCTGTGGCTATCGCTGTGGCAGCCCTGCGCGACAAATTGGTCGACCGCATCGTTCTGACCAGACCTGCGGTGGAAGCAGGTGAGCGTTTGGGCTATCTGCCCGGAGATTTCCGCGAAAAAATCGATCCTTATTTGCGACCGCTCTATGATGCGCTGTATGATATGATTCCGGCCGACAAGCTCAAACGGTATCTTGAATCTGGCATCATCGAGATCGTACCGCTGGCCTATATGCGCGGCCGGACGCTCAACAACGCCTTCGTTATTCTCGATGAGGCCCAAAACACGACTTTCAATCAGATGAAGATGTTCTTGACCCGACTGGGTTTGAACTCAAAATCTATCATAACAGGGGACGTCACCCAGGTCGATTTGGCGGACCCGGAATCATCCGGACTGGTGCAAATTCAGTCGATTCTGGTTGATATTGATGGAATTGAATTCATATATATGACAGATAAGGACGTGGTGCGTCACCGCCTTGTGCGTGATATTATAAAAGCGTACGACACCTATCAGAACAAGAATACAAACAAAAACTCGTGAACAATTTGAGACACCCCAGATGGACATATAAGTTGCGGCGCTCGATCCAGCATGGCTTCGATCAACTGCAACGCAATAGAGAGTGGCGGCTGGCTTTGCAGACCGTGCTCGTGGTCGGGACCATCGTCACCACCTCTCTGATGTTTCCCGCAAGCCAGTCTTTTCAGTTCTCCAACCTGAAAGTGGGCGACGTCTACACGGGCAAGGAAATCATTGCACCGTTTACCTTTTTTATCAACAAGACGCAGGAGGACATCACTCGGGATAGAAAAGCTGCGGCGGAGAAAATTCCACTGGTCTTCACCCGATCTGACAGCATCGAGGGCATGTCGTTGAAAGAGTTCGACGATTTCTTCGAGAGCATTCGTCTGATCCGGCAGTCAGACATGCCCGACTCCACCAAACTAAAGCGCATTCGCGATATTCTTAATAATGATTCGATCATCAGTGAACAGGCGACCTCACAACTACTGCTGCGCTTGCCCTCCGCCCAAACTCAGGGCAAAAAAACCAAAGCTCGCAACAACGACGACATCGCGCTGCAAATCGAAACATTGCGTCAGCGTTTGAGAACGATCCTCACCGATATGTACGCAATCGGAGTGTTGAACAAGAGCCGGGCTGATATCCCGGAGTATGTGGAAAAGATTGCCGTGGTTTCATCGGATGGCGAAATCATTGAGTCTGTTGACAACTTTTATTACTTCAATGATTATGAAAATGTGCTGACCGCGAAATTGCGGCAAGCTTTTCCGGACCAGGAAAATGTGGCGACCATCGGTTTCGGCATCGTGCTTGCTTTTCTGCAGCCCAACCTGATCTATGATGAAACGACCACAGAAGCAAGGATCAAAGAGGCGGTAGCCAGTGTGCCGCTTTCAAAGGGTATTGTGCTTAAGGACCAGCGAATTGTCAACACGCACGAGCTGATTACGCCCGAAATCCTGGCAAAGCTTAACTCGCTGGCCGCTGCAAAAGCACAACGTGAGCAACGCGAAGGTGGCGTGAAAGTGCTGTTTCCGTACATCGGGCGCGTGCTCATTGTCTCGCTTTCACTGGCATTCACCCTTATTTTTTTGTATGTCTTCAGGCGGCCCACTTTTGACAGCATGAAGCGGATGCTGCTGATTTTCATTATTCTGATGCTCGTCATCGTCAGCACTTTCATCTTGAATCGGTTCGGCATTTCCTCCAACGCCAAGTACCTGATTCCGATTTCCATTGCCTCCATGCTACTGACGATCTTTTTCGACGGCCGCATCGCTTTTGTTGGCACTGTGACGCTCAGCATCATCATCGGTGCTTTACGTGGCAACGATTACGGCATGACAATCATTTGCTTGTTTGTCGGGTCGCTTTCGATCTTTGCTGTCGGCAGAATTCAAGCTCGCTCCTGGATGCTCAAGGGCATACTGTTTGTCTCCGGCGCCTATTTTGTATCCATCACCTCGATGGAATTTCTCACCCATTCCGACTTGCAGGAATTGCCGGAATTGTGGGGATACGGCCTGATCAATGGTTTGCTGTCACCGATTTTAGCCTACGGTTTCATGATCATTCTGGAGTACATTTTCCAGATGACTACCGACTCAACTTTGCTGGAGCTCTCGGACCTGAACCGCCCGCTTTTGCGCGAGTTGGCGATCCGGGCGCCTGGCACCTATCATCACAGTATCATGGTGGGTAATCTTTCTGAGGCAGCATCTGAGGCAATTGGAGCCAACGCGCTTCTGACGCGAGTTGCATCCTATTATCACGATATCGGCAAGATGGAGAAGGCTGAGTATTTCGTCGAAAACCAGAAGGCTGGCCGAAATCCGCATGAAAAACTCACGCCCAGCATGAGTTGTCTCATACTGATCAATCATGTGAAAAAAGGCCTGGAAATCGCCGAAGAACACAATCTGCCAAAGGAGATTCGCGACTTTATCCCACAACATCATGGCACCAACATCATCCGTTATTTCTACCAGAAAGCTCTGGAAAGCAGCGCAGACGGTGAAGTGGACGAATCCAATTTCCGCTATCACGGGCCCAAACCCCGGACCAGGGAAACGGCAATCGTCATGATTGCTGATGCTGTGGAAGCAGGCTCGCGTGTCTTGAAAGATCCATCTGTTAGCCGCATCCGCAGCATGATCAACAGCATCATCAATGAGCGCTTGCTCGAGCATGAGTTGGACGAATGCCCGCTTACAATGAGAGACCTGACGCTCATTCGCGAGAGCTTTGTCAACACGCTTACAGGTATGTTTCATGGCCGTATTGAGTATCCTCAGACCGAGACCAAGCAGGTCCGAAAGTCGAGTAAGAAGCCAAGTGAAGTGCCGAGTTAATATTTTTCGCAGTCATGAACACAACATTGATGCTGGCGGAGTTGATTTCCTGGTTGCCAAAGTGTGGGAAAATGAAGCAGACAAGCCGGCTGAAATTAATGTCATTATGGTGAACGATTCCGAGCTATTGGAGTTGAATAAGCAGTATTTGAAACATGACACGCTAACGGATGTCATTGCCTTTCCGCTATCTGATGCCACCGACGCAAAATTTGAAGCAGAGATATACGTTAGCATTGACCGTGTGATGGAAAATTCATCCAGGTATGGTGTAACGCCGGAGGAGGAATTGAAGCGTACTGTCACGCATGGCATATTGCATTTTCTGGGTTATCGCGATAAGCATCCTGAAGACAAGAAACGGATGTCTGCCCGCGAAAACTATTACCTGGATGTGTATGGCAGGGAGTAATTTTGGAATCTGACTCATATTTGTTCTTTTCTATTTCGAGCGTCGTTTCACTGGCACTCATCGCCTTTTTTGCGAGTTCGCAGGTCGCTTTTGCGTCTCTGGGTGAACGGGAGATTTCGGCGCTGCGCAAGAGAACAGACCCGCGCTCCGAGAGAATTCAGCAGCTACTCAGAAAGAGCCCGGCGTTGTTCCTCGCCATCAAGGGCGGCCTGATGTTCGGTTATTTTGCGCTCGTTATCTCCATTACACTGCTGGCGCAGCATCTATCCAGCTTATTGGGCTGGCGATTCGGATCGACACTGCTGGCGTTTGCCGGCGCGGTCATGCTTATGCTGTTTTTCGTGCATGAAATCTGGGCATCTCGTATTGTTATGAACAGGAAAGTTCAAATAGCGGAGAAGCTTTCATGGGCCATTTTGGCTTATGTCTGGCTCAGTCGACCCGTAATAGCTGTGTTGCTTCATTTGCTCAGGGGTATTGCACTCAAATTCAAACTCGAAAGCAACGGACCGGACCATGAACGAATTCTAGCCATGGTCGAAAACGGGGACCAGGGCGAACTCGAAGAAGACGAACGCGCCATGATTCATTCCATCATTGAGTTTGGCGATACGGAAGTGCATGAAATCATGGTACCGCGCACCGACATGGTTTGTGTGGAAGAGTCCACGGACTTGCAAACCATTATCAGCCTGATAAAAGAAAATGGCCATTCACGCCTGCCGCTGTTCCGCGAGGCAGTCGATAACATCCTTGGCATCATCCACGTGAAAGACTTATTACCTTATAGCACCGCGTCAGAAAACAAGCAACCCAAACTGACAGATCTGGCGCGCCCCGCTTATTTTGTTCCGGAAAGCAAAAAACTCGATCTGCTGCTCAAGGAATTCCAACAATTTAAGCATCACATGGCGATTGTGGTTGATGAATATGGCGGCACTGCTGGCCTCGTCACCATGGAGGACGTTATCGAGGAAATCGTCGGTGATATTCAGGATGAGCACGACAAGGAGCCGCCGCTGGTGCGACAACTCGATGACAATACATTCAGTGTTGATGCCAAGATCGATCTGCATGAACTAAATGACATGCTCAATCTCGACCTGCCGACTGAAGGCGACTATGAAAGCCTGGGCGGGTTTATTCTTAATATGACTGGCTATGTGCCCGATGAAAATGAAGTGGTGAAGCACGATATTTATTCATTTGAAGTTCAGAAAGTAGACCGCAACCGCATCATTGAAGTCAAGTTGACGGTGAATAGCAATGTGACAGCAGAAACAGGTCAAGATATAGACTCGAATTAAACCCAACAGGCAAAATGGAAAAGAATCAATTCAGACGAGACCCGATTTCCGGGCAATGGACTATCATCCTGACGCGTGAATATGAGATTCCGGATTTGCTCCGGACGAGTATCCATACCGGGAAAAAAGATGCTCAATTGCAAAGCAAGTACGCTAGCGGCAACGAGGCGGAAACGCCGCCGGAAATCTTTGCTATTCGTGATGACAACTCTCAGCGCAACGAGGCGGGTTGGAAAGTGCGGGTACTGCCCTACCGGCAACCGCTGCTTGAAATTCACGGTGAGTTAAACAGCCGTGGCGTTGGCTTATATGACGTTCTGGACGGCATCGGCGCCCACGAGCTCGTCGTTGAGTCGCCGCAACCGAACCATGACTTCCACAACATGACGCCTGACGAGTTAGGCGACGTGCTGACCACCTACCGCTCACGAATTCTGGACCTAAAACGGGACCCGCGGTTCCGTTATATTATGATCCATAAGAACTATGGAGAGGGCGATGATGATTTGGCGTTCCATGCCCATTCTCACATCATCGCAACTCCCATCACGCCTGCCCGCGTAAAAGCCGTGCTCATGAACGCAATGGAGCATTTCCGATACAAAGAACGCTGCCTTTTTTGTGACATCATCTTCCAGGAGCTAAATGACAATGTGCGGGTAATCGATCAAAATGACCACTTTGTTGCCCTCGCACCTTTTGCCTCACGTGTACCGTTCGCCGTGCGTATTCTGCCCAAAAAGCATGAGACGTTCTTTGAGTGGAACAGCGAGCACACGCAATTGGCTGAGCTCCTGCAACGAACGCTGGTGAAGCTACACCAGATTCTCGACGATCCGCACTACATCATGGTTCTGCACACCGGGCCGAATATGGCGACGGGCAAAAGACGGGGCTACTGGAAAACTTTGGAGCGAGATTATCACTGGTATATCGAAATCACCCCGCGTTTTCAAGCCTATACCAATTTTGAAATCGGATCCGGTTTTTACGTCAATGTGATTTCGCCGGAGCGAGCTGCTAAGATTCTGCAAACAGAAAAAACCGATGTCGGCAAACCGGAAAGTAAGGAAGGCTGAATGAGCAAGAATACAACAGACGATCTTATGAAAAAGATCGTCGCGCTATGCAAACGCAGAGGTTACATTTATCAATCGAGCGAGATATATGGCGGACTGGATAGCTGCTATGATTATGGTCCTTTGGGCGTGGAGCTCAAGAACAACATCAAGCAGTTCTGGTGGAAGGCGATGGTGCAACTTCGCGATGATATCGTCGGGCTGGACTCCGCCATCCTGATGCATCCACGGATTTGGGAAGCTTCCGGCCATGTCTCAGGCTTCACGGATCCGCTTATCGACTGCAAAACCTGTAAGGGCCGCTTTCGTGCCGATCAGCTTGAATCGACGTCATGCCCGCAGAAACCAAGCAAAATGGTAACAGAGTGTGGCGGCGAGCTCACCGAAGTGCGCCAATTCAACCTGATGTTCAAGACCCACATGGGTCCGGTGGAAGAAGAAGCGGCCACCGTTTATCTGCGTCCGGAGACGGCACAGGGTATTTATGTTAATTACAACAATGTGCTGCAATCTTCCCGTCAAAAAGTACCTTTCGGTATCGCCCAGATCGGCAAAGCATTTCGCAATGAAATCACCCCGCGCAACTTCATCTTCAGAACGCGCGAATTCGAACAGATGGAAATGCAATTCTTTGTCAAACCGGGAAGCGACCAGGAATGGTTCGAATATTGGAAGGAGCAACGTGTCAATTGGTATGACGAACTCGGTATTCGCAAACAGAATTTACGCTTTCATCAGCACGATGAAACTGAGCTTGCCCATTATGCCGCCGCAGCGTTTGACATTGAATTTCAATTTCCTTTTGGTTGGAAAGAGCTGGAAGGCATTCACAATCGCACAGATTTTGACCTGAAACAGCATCAGGAATATTCCGGCAAAGATTTGCAGTATTTCGATGACGCCACGCGTGAAAAGTACCTGCCCTATATCATCGAGACCTCGGCCGGCTGCGACCGCACGGCGCTCACGTGTCTGGCAGACGCCTACGTTGAAGAAGAGCTGGAAAAGGACAGTCGCACCGTTCTGCGCTTATCTCCGAAAATTGCGCCGGTCAAGGCCGGCATTTTCCCGCTGGTCAAGCGCGACGGCATGCCGGAGCGGGCGCACAAGATTCATGATGATTTGAAAAAGCGCTTTATGGTGTTTTATGACGAGGGCGGCGCAGTCGGGCGACGGTATCGCCGCCAGGATGAAGCCG
>CAZVSL010000238.1:8116-8769 GCA_964629935.1 uncultured Calditrichaceae bacterium
CTGCACGCCGTTCTGCATCACCGTCGATTCGCAGACGCTGGAGGACGATACCGTCACCGTGCGTGAGCGCGATTCCATGCAGCAGGAACGGGTTAGCGCTGATAAGCTACTCGCGTATTTGCTTGAGCGCATAAGTTAAGTTAGTTCGAGGCTCATTCGTAGATTGTCGATGCACGTATTCAAAAAAAAGATGCGACTGACGGTGGCGGCATAGCTCGGTTGGTACATGCAGGGCAGACGCTTGCCCCACGATCATCCGTGCTCGCGCTCAGACAGCCGGTAGTAGTTGATCTTCTTGTGCAGGTTGGTACGGTCCACATCCAAATCTTTAGCGGCCTGACTCACATTCCACTTCGTCTTCTTTAGCGTCTCGATGATATATTGCCGCTCGACATGCTCGCGCAGGTCTTTGAGCGTCATTCCCTCCTCAAGATTAAGCGGAATCCGCGAGCTCGGCGCCCGAATATGGGATGGCAAATCATCAACTTCGATCTCATGTGAAGGGCACATGATCATCAACCGCTCCACGATGTTGCGTAATTCCCGAATGTTGCCCGGCCAATCATACTCACGCAACGCCTGCATGGCAGCTTCGCTGACTCTCTTGAGTGCATAACCGTTTTCTTTGTGAAAGCTGTCGATGAAATGCTGCA
>CAZVSL010000239.1:0-8756 GCA_964629935.1 uncultured Calditrichaceae bacterium
AGTAAAGGCCTTGATTTCGATGCGGTCCGAGGCGCGGACTCTGATGAATTTGCCATCGGTGCCATGCAGTGAAACACGCACGCCTGAATAGAGTCTATCGAGCAGAAATGTCTTCAGCTCCTGTTCGCTCAGGGCAAAGCTGATGTCATTATTGCTGGCCGATTGCACGTAGCCATCCTCGCCAATCATGCCGGCGTCTGCCCGCAACGGCCCGATAGTGAGTACGGGGGCGCTGAATACCGTCGAGTCCGTTTCGCCAAAAACGATCTCCACCTCAGCGCCAATAGGCAGGTGGTTGGAAATCTCGCCCACAAAGCTGCCGTCCGACAAATTATCGACGATGTCTTCCTTGACGTCATCGTCGATATCCATTTCGTTGGGATCGGAATCGATTTTCTGCGCCGGCAAGCGCAGCGACAGAGGCGCGGAGACCATCACTTCCCCATCGACGAAATCCTCCGTTGAAACTGTGCCAACCCAATCCGGATCGCCGAGCTTGACGCTGCCGTTGATTTTGATCAAACTCGGCAAAATGCTGATAAATTCGCTGATGGTACTGTTCTCGTTGTTCAGAATGATGGTCGTGCTCACAGGCTCCCCGGGGCTGGCGGCTGGTTGGATGACGTCGTCCACCTGCAGATAGGATACGTTGCCGTTTTCATTATTGCCTTCGATATTGAATTTCAGACGCGCCGGAAAGTTGATGCCATTTTGTATGGTAAGCTCCAGTTGTGCCGTTTCAAAGAAAATACTGTCCATATCGGCCGGGATGTCAAACTCGATGTCTTCCTGCTCAACATCGATGTTTTGAGCGCCCAGCTTTCCGGTAACACGTGAAAAACGCAAGCCGGCAAGTCGGAACGCGGCATTCATAACATCATCGCTGCGTACAAGTGCAAAATTCTCACCGGTATCGATGGTGCGGATGCGCCAGTTGAAGCGTACCTTCTGTTGCGAGAAATTTGCCGGCAGCGGTCTCAGCCTGAAGCCGCGCAGACTTATGGCGTTATCAATGCGCGTGTGCTTTTCTATAAAGAGAGAATCCTGGAACGGTTGCCCGGTTGTGTCGAAGAAATCGGGCAACTCATAGACAAGCCAGGCATCGAGCGGGATATCCCCGCCCAGATCAAGCTGAATGCTGCCGCTTTCGATATCCGCCTCAGTCACCACCAGCGAATCTGTAATGGTGACGTCATCGTCCCGGGTTATCACCTGTGATGGGATCTGTGCCAGCGCTTCCCGCGCTTTCAACTCGCTGATCTCACCGCCCATGTCATACCGGCTGCCGGCGTCGATCAAGACCGAGTTGCCGCTGCTGCCCGGTGAAAAACCAATCATGCGGATGGATAATTGATTCGGCAATTGAATGCCGGACAGGTCAGCATCGAAAGTACGACTTGTGCCCGGCAGAATCTGAATATTGTGCGTTGTGGTGATGACAAGTGTATCCGTATTGGTGTCCCAGACCTCGATGGTTATGGGGCTGCCAAGCGTGATCACGAGATTATTCACCACATGCAGGTCGATTGAGCCGGAATCGATCACGACATAAGCAAAGTCGTCATAGGGTTCGAGGGGCTTTTTTTCGGTCTCAAAATTAAATGGCGGAATCTCGGTGGTCTCGCCATGCAAGTCATCGGCTTCGGTGTAAATCTCACGCAGCTCAACGCTGGTGAATTCTGAGCCCGGTGAATCGACGGTAAACGATCCCATGCTCAGCGAAAAATTATCGCTCTGATCTTCCATATCCAATTGATCGCCAACCAGATATTCATCCAGCTCGGAAGTTTGCTCAAAACTCAGAGCGCCGGTGCTATCCTCGACGAGGGCGTCCTCGTCATCGGCAATTTCAGACATGGTATACACCTTACTGATGAGCGGAATGGCGACTTCCACGTCCCAGGAGGGCGCACTCGGCTTTTCAAATGAGCAGCGCAGTGCCAGCGGCATGGTTATTAGAACAAGCATGATTAGCTCCCACAGCGCTGGCCAATGCTTCTTAGAGGGTTGGCGTCTTTTCTCCATCGTCTTCTCTCGGTTTTTAAGCCATGGTAATTTAACGGGTTAGTAAATTGCCCTTGAAGTATCGGCTCAGCTCAGTCAGACTTTAGATTCAGCCACAGCGCTCAAAAAAATTATATGTTGCATAAATGCCCAAAATACATTAGATTACCCCATTACATTTTCCCAGCAAAAAAATTACAATTGCCTAACTCTGAGTCTCATATACAACGCGGGGATAAGGCGCTCGACATCAATCAGTCTTGAGAGTATCCGATGATAAACCACCGCGACTATCTTGAATTGATAAGAGGTGGGATTACAGCCTTTGCTTTATTTCTGATAATTGTCGCCATTGGCAATTTCTACCGCTTCACAACTTCGACCACTGACGAGAATCTCTTCCTTACCCCTCCGTCACGCAACTACGTCAGCCGCAGTATTCCAACTGTGCACGCATCGGATTCAGGCAACGCCAACGCCCGACAGCAGGCGGCGCCAGATTCGGTTGCCGTAGGTGACTTGCTGATCGCAATCAACAATAAGCATGTTCGCGATGCGCAAGATTTTCAACAGATTCTGGATCGCAGCGAAACCGAGGCCGTGGTCAAGCTGCGGCTGCTACGGTCGGCAGAAAACAAGCTCTACAATGTCAAAGTCCGAAAAACAGCCATTCCCGACAGCTTCATCACCGAATTGCCGGGCAGCGTGCTGGTTTATGAGGTTACACCTGGCGGCGTGTCGGATATGGCAGGTCTGAGGGCGGGTGATTTCATCTATCGGATTAATGGCGAGACCTTTGAGAACGCCAACGAAGCAGATGTCATCCTCAGAGGCGTCGAAAGCGGAAAGACCATCCTTTATGATGTTATCCGTCAAAATGAACGCATTGTGGTGCCAGTCACGCTCGCAAAGTTTGGTCTGCCTGTATCTTTGTTCGCGCTGTTCCTGGCCGGTCTTGTCTATTGGGGCACAGGCGCTTTTATCGCTCTGAACCGACCGCGCATTCTGGCGGCTCGCCTCCTGGGCATGGCATTCATGTGCTTTGGCTTTTTTATGATGGTGCTGTTTGCCCAGCGGGACGTTAGCTTTGACACGTTTGCGAAAATTCGCACTGCGACCATGCTTGCTGCGCCCATGTTTGGCCTGGCTTTGTGGACCCACAGCAAGTTTTATTTCCCCCTCGAACAACCGGATATCCAGGCCAGACTCTGGTTCGTGTGGGGTCCCTATGCTCTTGTGACAGCGAGCACCCTCGTTCTTGGCGGTATTGTTTGGCTGGGCATCGGTACAGCTATTGGGCAGGTGATTTTCTGGAGCAGTCTGGCGCTGCTGGTTGCTCACGGCCTGGTCCTGGAGTTCTATTACAGAAAGCAGCGCAGCACACAATACGTCAAGATCAAACGGCCGCTGACCTGGGTCGCCATGTTTTCCGCTTTGCTGGTTGTCGGTATAGGGGTCTATGTCAGTAAGGCTGGCGCCAATACAAGGCAACTTGGCCTGGTCGGCTTTCCCCTGCTTCTTATTCCCATCGCCTATCTCTACAGCATTGCCAGATATCAACTGCTCGAGATGAATTTGCGCGTGCGCAGAAACGTGCAGTACAGCATCGTTTCCTCAGTGTGGAAAATTCTCCTGGCGGTCGGTCTCATTATCCTGCAGTTGCCTAACCTCTATTTTGATATTCCGAACATTCAATTCACCGGCACGTCTTTTGTTGTGCTGGAGGCGCCTCCGGACCCCAGAGTACACCATTTTTGGGAACGGTTGATCATTATTTGTCTTGCGCTCGCCCTGGCTTATGTCTTCTGGCGCATCGGCAGGTGGGGGCAAATGGGGATCGACCGGTTGTTTAACCGCAAAGAATACGATATCAGCGGCGCCACGCGGGAGCTTGCCGAAGTCATGGCAACAAAGCTCGGCATGGAGGAACTCGCCAAAGGCGTGATAGAAAAGCTGGCCAGACTCATGCAACTGAAGCGCGTTGGCGTGATGTTTTTTCGCGATGAGCAGATGTGTTGTTGCCAGGAATCGTACGGTTTTGACGGCGTAAAATGGGACAAGCTGTGTTTGCGCGCCGGCGGAAGGTTGATCGAAGAGATAAAGCGATTTCGCAGCGAATCCCGGTTCAGCATCGATTATCTGCCGCAGGACATCAAAGACGATTATCTCGTCGCGGGCTTTCGTCACGTGATCCCCATCAGGTTCAAGAACCGTCTGGTTGGTACTTTTGTCATTGGTGAAAAGCGCTCCGAGTCGCCGCTCAATTTAGAGGATTTGGGATTTCTGGCCTCAGTGGCAAAGCAAGCATCCATCGCCATCGAAAACTCTTTTTTGCATGAAGAGCTGACTGAACAGGAACGCATGAAGCATGAGCTCAACATTGCTCGTCGAATTCAGATGGCCTCGCTGCCGCAAACCACGCCCCAAATCAAAGGCCTCGATATCGCCGGCGTCTCAATCCCTGCCCTGGAAGTGGGCGGCGACTACTTTGATTATCTCAACGGCGTAAGCGTAAGTGAAGGCGTGACTGTGATTGTAGGCGATGTCAGCGGCAAAGGCACGTCTGCAGCGCTCTATATGTCGAAGATGCAGGGCATCTTGCGTTCTTTGCATGCATTCGATCTTTCTCCGCGAGAACTGTTCATTCGTACAAACAAGCTGCTCTGCAAGGACCTGGAGAAGAAGTCATTCATAACTGCAATCGGCGCCTTCATCGACACCACGCAGCAGAGGCTGGTGCTGGCGCGTGCCGGTCACTTGCCGCTGTTTTATTATAACTCAGCGACCGCTGAAGTCGTAATGGTTACGCCCAAAGGGCTGGGACTGGGGCTGAAGATTGCAGATAAGTTTGATAGTGAGCTTGAAGAGCGTGAGCTGAGATACCGCGCCGGCGATATCTTCCTGTTCGTAACCGATGGCATCACCGAAGCACACACGTCAAATGGCGGGGAATTTGGCGAAGAGAATTTGGCACACTTGCTGAAACAGAGCGCAGCCTTAGATGCAAGCACAATCCGGGACCGGATTCTGGAAGAAGTCAAGCGCTTTGCGCAGGAGGAATTGCCGCACGACGATCAAACCGTGGTCGTGGTCAAGGCAGTATAATCAAGCGTTGTTAGCCGCGATTTGACGCGGATGCCGCGCGCTGTAGCGGAAGGTACACCGTAAACACAGCTCCCTTACCCTGCTCACTCTCTACCTCGATTCGCCCACCATGCTCGTCAACGATCCTGTATGAGATAGACAGGCCAAGTCCTGTTCCCACGCCCACACCCTTGGTGGTGAAACCCGGATCAAAGATCTTGTCTATGTGTTCTGGCGGGATGCCAATTCCGCTGTCGGAAAAGCGAATGAAAATTTCATTGTCGTCAACGCCGGTCTCTATGGTGATGGTTCCGTCACCCTCGATAGCCTGACAACTGTTCACCAGGATATTCATGAAAACTTGATTGAGCTGATTTGCATAGCAACGTAGCGGCGGTATGCTGCCATATTTCTTGATGACCCGAATCCGGTCACGGCTCAAATGCGCAGTCAGTGAGAGTGTGCTGTCCAGGCCTTCGTGCAGGTCTACTTTTTTGTAATCATCCTCATCGAGGCGGGCGAAATTGCGCAATGTCTTGACGATGCCCGTGATGCGTTTGCAAGCACTGGAGCTGACGCTAATGACGCTGTCGAGAACATCCAGCGTCTTCTCCTTTTCTTTGCTGTCTTGCGCCGGCGCGTCCAGGACTTTACGCAATTTTTCTAAACAGCGCGCCACCATATCCGTATTGGCATTGATTGCGCCCAGCGGTGTGTTTATTTCATGGGCTATGCCGGCGACCAACATGCCCAAAGATGCCATTTTTTCCGAACGCAGCAATTGCAACTGTGTTTCTTTCAGGGTGTCATACGCTTGCTGTAGTTCTGCGTGCTTCTCCTGTACCTCCTGTGTGCGCTGGTCCACAAGTTGCTCGAGGTTTGTGTTGAGACTTTCGATCTCACGGTAGCTGCGGGCGTTCTCTATGGCAATGCCGGCGAGATTGGCAAAGCCTTCCAGGAAGACCAGGTCTTCTTCTTTAAAGAAATGTTCTTTATTTGTGGTATCCAAATAGATGGTGCCGATAAGCTGTTCTTTTGCCCGCAACGGCACACAAATAACAGATTTGATCTTGTGGCGGATAAGGCTTGTGCGCGGATCGATACCGGGGGTGTCCGGGACGTTTTGCAGCAAAACAGGCTTGCCGCCGCTTTCCACTTGCTTGACGATGGTACGGCTGATCAGAGCGATGACATCATCGATACGGCGCTTGTCCATGAAACGTGCTGCCTGAACCGTCAGCTCCTGCGAATTGGACTCGCGCAGCAATAACACGCCTTTTTCTGCATGCAGAAGCTCAATCGCCAGATCCATGATATCATCAAGCAGCATCTGGAAATTAAGCTGGGAGTTGATCTTGCGACTTACTTCATAGAGTGCGACAAGCTGCGGATGAGTAATTTGGGCCTGATTTTCCATGACGTGTGGCAGTGTTTATGTGGTGGGCAAGGTCCGGGCAAGATCAAGCGAAAGCTTTCAGGATTTCACGGTGAAGACCCTGCAGGTCACCGTAAGCCTTCTTGATCTCCTCGACTTTCTTGTCGAGCTCTCGCAGCAACTTCTGTTTTTCAAGACCGTTACGAATAACGATTTTCAGATCCTCATTATCCCACGGCTTCTCAATATACTGAAAGATACCAACTTCGTTGATCGCCTTGATCGCATTTTCCTTATCAGCGTATCCGGTCAGGACGATTCGGGTTATGTGCGGGTCAATGTCCTTGACTTTGCTCAGAAATGTAATGCCGTCCATTTCGGGCATGAGATAGTCCGAGATAACGAGGTCGACGTGACTTTCCTTGATATACTCCAGTGCTTTTGCGCCTTTGGAAAAAGTGACGACGTTGTATTCCGACTCCAGCTCCAGGAAAGAACGCAGGCTGGTCAAGACCATTTCTTCGTCGTCAAGAATCAGAATGGTAGGTGTGGAATCGTCATCAATTCTTGTTGGCATAAATAACTCCTAAAAACCCAATATGGCAGGCTCTATCTAAAATCAACTCGCTGGCTTGACCAGGTCCGTCAGCGCCCGTAGTCTGCGAGCTAAAGACCGCAATACAGCTTCGGCGATTCTTACGTGGTCGGAAAGCAGGTCATAGAAATCTTCTCTGACTATGCAAAGTGTGTCTGTCTCACGCAGTGCAGTGGCTGTGGCAACACGGGGCTGGGTATCAAAAAGGGACCAGGTTCCAACCGCTTCACGCGCACCAACGATGCCTATTTCCTCGCCGTTGCGGTGCAGACGGACTTTACCGCTGATCACCAGATACAATGAATCAGCGCTTTCATTCATTTCATACAATGTCTCGTCTGCCAGGAATGACCTTTCTTCGGCGATGGCGGCAAGGTGTTCCAGGTCCTCGACACGCACTTCCTTGAATACGTCAATATCCTGCAAAAAGATCACTTTTTCAATGACAGAGTACATAAACCGCAAAGTATGAATTACAAAATAAAAATACAATGCAATAATGCAATGGCTGAAATCAGGCGGATTGTGCCTGTGAGAGACGTTGGGAGACCAGCTCGGCGGTTTCTCTGACAATCCTGACGCTGGCTGTTTTGGCGGCTTCAATTTGGTCTTTAAATTCAGCCGCCAAACCTGAAACACCAACTTCGTAGATTGCGCAGGCACGCAACAACGCATCGTCATTTTGCAGAAGGTAGGATAATGCCTCGGACCGACTACTGAAATGAATATCAAAGAGGCCATTGGATAACTTCAGTATCTGTTCCACCGGCAGGTCATCGAGAATAGGGAGCAGGATGCGTTTATGCTGGTTTGACAATATATTGTCGAGGAACTCGATGGCGTTGGCGCGCACGATCTTGTTACCGCTAACCGTGGCTGCGAACGCGTTATAAATATCCCGCGGACGGTAGCACAAACCCAGCAATCTGAACAAACGTTCCAGGTGGTCATCGAGCCGTTCTTGCAGGGCACGCAGCAACAAAGCATGGCTCTGTTGCTGAAGAGAATCGGCTCTGTGCGAGCTGGTTTCAACCTGTGATGACATGTGCAGCGTGGCAAGGATTCTCAAATACTTCTCGATCTCATCGAGCAGAGCCTCATCAACCCGCTCATCGAAATTCAATTCTTCCTGAAAGCGGTCGCGCAGTTTGTTAAGCGCTTTGATGATATAATAACGCAGGCGTTCTTCGGACTCGCAAAGTTGACTCAACAGCAGGTCAACGACCTTCTGACTGCCGATGCGGCTCAGCACTCTGGTGATG
This sequence comes from uncultured Calditrichaceae bacterium, assembly GCA_964629935.1. Taxonomy (GTDB): domain Bacteria; phylum Zhuqueibacterota; class Zhuqueibacteria; order Oceanimicrobiales; family Oceanimicrobiaceae; genus CAZVSL01. The sequence goes on from CAZVSL010000239.1 coordinate 8,321, forward strand.
TTGATACGAAGCTCCAGGGGCCGGGACTCATCCTGCAGGGCATCAGACAGCTCTGCCGCAATACCGTCGCCATAACGAGCCAGCGCTTCTCGCGTAACTTTGCGCAGGTTCCGCTCATTCAAATAGTCGATCAAGATCGGGATGAACTGGCGGTCGCCGGTCTTGCCTGCGCTTTGGATAGCGCGCACTTTCACGGCGGTGTCGCTATCTTGCAGCAACCGCAGCAAATAGGTATAGGTCTCCGGTTCTTGCAAAATGCCCAAAGCCCGCGCCAATTGTTCGCGTTCATCCGCACTCCATCTCAGGAAGGATTCTATGGTTTCGGGCGTCAGCATATCTTTGGCCAGCTCCCCATTCTCAGCCAGATAATTGAGGGCGCCGCCCCGCAAGCGCTGGTCGTCACCGTGCAACCATTCGCTTACAAGCTTGTGTGTGG